>JALOMF010000131.1 GCA_025455635.1 Saprospiraceae bacterium
GTGTATTCCACGGTTTTGCCGATGGGGTTATCCGTTCCGAACAGCGCTTCGCTGACCGGGCGGGTCAAGAGGATGTTTTCCGGGCGGGCAAAGGCACTGGAACGGTCGCCATACAGCAGCGGAAAATTGAAAAAAGAGAAGAAGGTCGAATCCACCGCCAAGCTTTTGCCGATGGTGGTTTCCCGTCGGTCGGAGCGGCAAAGAAACTCTTGGTTTTCGGTGACGATGCGCAGGTATTGCTCGATGTCCCCGCAATTGCGCTGCAAATAAGGCCCCATCATTACCGACGAAAATGACTGCGTGCTCTCTGGTGAATTAGGGTATTTGAACGTGGTGAGCAGTCGGTAAGTGCTTGCTTTATTGGGCGTTGCATTATCGAAACTATATTCAAAATGCAGGTACAAGCCCAGCATGAAACAGACCGCCAAACTGATGGACAAGCCAAATATGTTGATGGCAGAAAAATTGGCGTTTTTCCAGAGGTTGCGCCAGATTAATTTCAGGTTGTTGTGGTTCATACGTTTTAGCATTTTGAATATCGTTTGATATTCGGTTTTGAAAAATTTGCCTTGCAAAAGCTTTATAGGTAGTCGCATTTTAAATTGATGTACGGGTTGAGCGATTTAGCAGTCACCTTCGTCCCGATAGGAATCGGGAGGAGGGGTTATCAAACCCCGGTGCTTCGGAACTGCGGGGTTCGATAACCCCGCCTCTCAAGGATGACTGCGAGTTTGCAATTACCGCTCATCAATTTCAAATACGACTACCTATAATCACTCGTTTTCAACGACTCCATCCCGACCTTCGGTACGGGATTTCGAGCCTACTCATTTCGTAGGCTCTCAACCGGGTTCGCCAGCGCCGCCTTCACGCTTTGGAAACTCACCGTCAAAAACGCCACGCCCACCGCCACCACGCCCGCCAAAGCGAACACCGTCCATTGAATATCAATGCGATAAGCGAAGTTTTGCAGCCATTTATCCATGAAATACCAAGCCAGCGGCGACGCAATTACCAAAGACACAACGACCAGTATCAAAAAGTCCTTCGACAGCAAACCTACCAGCGACGGCACGGAAGCGCCCAGCACCTTGCGCACCCCGATTTCCTTCACCCGCTGCTGTGTGCTGAACACGGCGAGGCCGAACAAACCGAGGCAGGAAATGAAAACGGCCAGTCCCGCCAATACCTGAAAAAGTGCGGCGCTCTGCTGCTCGGCCCTGTAAAGTCGGTCGAAAGCCTCGTCCATGAACTGGTACTCGAACGGGAGGTCGGGGTAGAAGCTGTGCCATGCCTGCTCGGCGGCGGCGAGGGCTTCGGCCACTTTGCCCTCGCTGGTTTTCACCATTAAATTGGCGTTGGAAGGCGGGTAATTGAACAGTACCATCGGCGTGATTTCGCTGCGCATGCTCTGGAAATGGAAGTCCTTCACCACGCCGATGACCTGCCCTTTGTTGCCATGAAATTCGAAGCTTTGGCCTACTACGGGCAGTGGTAATTTAAGGAATTTGACGGCGGTTTCGTTCAGCAGCACGTTGTTCAGGTCGGCCTCGCTGCCCGCTTGGAACCAGCGGCCTTCGGCCATGTCCAGTTTGAGCAGCTCCGCAACATGGGGGTCCACCGAAAGCTGCGAGACGGTGGGCACGAAGTCGGCTGGTTTTCCCTCAAATTCTATGCTGCCGCTGTGGGTGCTCTGCACTTCCACTAGCGAAGAGTTGGAAGCTGCCGTTGCCAGCACCGCAGTGGAGCCTTTCAGCGCCTGCTGGATACCGTTGACCACAGCCTCTCGGCGGTCGCTGTTTGGTACGGTGAACTCAAACACCTGCGAGCGGTCGAAGCCGAGGTCTTTTTTTCGGATAAACTCCTGCTGCCGGAACATGACCATCGCCCCGATGATGAGGCCCGTGGTGACGGCGAACTGCAACACGACCAGCCCCTTGCGGAACGCACTGTTTTTCATTTTCAAAAAATTCTGGCCCCGCAGGAAATTGCCCGGCGAGAAGCCCGTGAGGAACAAGGCCGGATAGACGCCCGACAGCAGCAGCGCCACCCCCAAAGTGCCCGCCGCCACTGCCCAGATGACGGGGTTCGAGGGGTCGAGCTGGAAGTTTTTTTCGGTAAATTGGTTGAAAGTCGGCAAGAGCAGGGCAACCAAAACCATCGCCAGCACTAGGGAAATCAGGCTGGTCAGCACCGTTTCACCAAAAAGCAGCCTAAAAATCTGGTCGCCGCCCGCCCCGATGATTTTACGGACGCCGACCTCCTTCGAGCGCATGCCGGCCTGTGCGGTGGTCAGGCTCACGTAATTGACACAGGCCAGCAGCAGTATCACGAAGCCGATGATGGCGAAGGTCTGCGTGGTGGAGCGGCTGCCAGCGATGCCGCCGCTGTAGGCACGTGCCTCGTCAAAATGCGTATCGGTGAGCGGCTGGAGCCAGAGCGTGGCGCCGTCCTCCTCGTCGCTGTCCGGCTGTTTGCGGCTTTTGTGCAGGATGCCCGTTATTTTTTCGCCCAATGCTTTCAGGTCGGTGCCGGGCCTCGTTTCCACGAAGGTCACGAAGTTGAAATTGTTCCAGTTTTCGTTCTCCTTGTTCTGTGGAACGGAGAGGTAGTAGCTCAACGGCAGCAGCATTTCGAAGTTGAAACTGGAGTTGGTGGGGTGGTCTTCGATGACGCCATGCACCACGAAATCCATGCTGTCGAGCTTGAACGGTTCGCCCGCCACGTCGTGCCTTCCAAAGATTTTCTCCGCAAAACTTTGGGTCAAAATGGCGCTCCGCAAATTGGCCTGGAACCCGTCGGCCCGGCCATCCAGGAACTTATGGGAGAACATGCCGAACCAGTCCTCGCTGGCGTAGGCATAGCGTTTTTGCCGAAAGGTCGTGGCGTCCTTGCGCACCGTGAAAGGCCGCCAAGGGTTTTCGTTGATGGAGGCCACCCGCACGATTTCTGGCACTTCATTTTTCATGGCTTCCTGCAAGGGTAGGGGCGTGGTGGCCCAGTACCAAATATCGTCTTCCGACACCTTCAGGTCGGTGTTGATGCGGTAGATATGCTCGGCACGTGCATGGTAGCTATCGAAGCTGTATTCGTTCTGCACCCATAAAAAGGCGAAGATGGAAGAGGCCATGCCCAAGCCGAGGCCCAGTACGTTTATGACCGTGAATCTGCGGTGGCGCAGGAGGTTGCGGAAGGCGATTTTTAAGTTGTTTGTGAACATGGCTTTGATGAAATACGGTCTGTCAGACCATGATTTTATACTTCCTAAGTTTCTTTTGTTTTGTTCATTCGAGCGGCACGGACTGGCAGTCCGTGTTACTGGCTCAATCCCCCTTCAGCACCTCAGCTGGGTTTGTCCGCAGGACACCCCAAACTTTTACTCCTACCGTAGCTACCGCAACCAAAAAAAGTATTGCAATCGAAATAGCTAGCGTGGCCGGGTTCAGCCCTGAGTTTATCTTGAAAATCATGTCCATCAGCAGCTTGGTCAGCGCGAAGCCGCCGAAGCACCCGATGGCAGCGCCGAAGAGGAAAATCCAGAAATAGCGCTTGTTTACCAAAGCAACGATATTGATGGACGAAGCGCCCATCACCTTGCGGATGGCGATTTCCCGCATCCTTTTCAGGAGGGTCAACGAGACCAAGGCATAAAGCCCGGTAGCCGTGAGCAGCAGGGTGATGATGGCAAACAACCTGTTGACCGCCGAAATGCCCGTGGTGACCCGCATGGCCTCGGCAGCCACCTCGTTTTGGTAGTAGCCCCGGTATGGTTTCATCGGGAACAGTTTTTCCCATACCGCCTTCGATTGGTCAAAAACAGAAACCACCTCGCCCGGCTTTGCCCGCAGGACCAAGTTGCTGGCTGCTTCTGGCCTGACCAAGCGCATGGCAGCGGGGTCAATCGTCCCAAAGAGCATGGTGCCGTGGAAGTCCTTCATGGTACCGACTACGGTAAAGTTTTGGGTATCCAAACGGATGGTCTTTCCAATGGCCGCTGCAGCCGTCCAACCAAAGTTTCCGGCCATTGTCTCGTTGACGAGCAGGGCGTTGTCGAAGTCGGACTCCAGCTTGGGGTCGAAGGCCCGGCCTTCCACCATTTTCATCTGCATCACCTCCATGAAATCTGCACCGATGCTATAAACACTGCCCTCCTTGATTTGACCCTCGGCCTCAATGGTACGCCAGGGCAGGTTGAAGCCGATGAGCGCATGGGTGCCAGCGACGGCCTCCACGCCCGGGATTTGTTGCACGGCGGCCTTCATGGCTGCCAACTCACTTGCGTTTTGGGTGGGGATGTTCACCACATTCTCCCGGTCGTAGCCGTAGTCGTAGGTGCGCTGGAACTCGGCGTTCTCGGCAAATCCCAAGCTGCCAATGACCGTTATCATAGCGATTGACACCTGCAGGCCAAGCAGCAGGCGAGAGAATAGGCTCGTGTCGCCAAACTTTACGGAGCCTTTGAAAATTTGGGTCGGGTTGAAGCGGCTGATGTAAAACGCTGGATATGCGCCAGCCAGCAGCGTGGTCAAAACCACCGCTAGGCCGATAAATGCCAGCAGCACCCCATCCGTTAGGTATTCGGCCCGCACCTCGATGAAAAACATTGAACTGAATGACGGCAGCCACAATGAGTTCAAAAAGACAGCTACCCCAAACGCCATGACCACGATTGCAAAGCATTCAAGCAGCATCTGTGTGGTAAGTTGAGACCTCCTACCGCCCATCACCTTCCGTACGCCCATTTCCTTCAGGCGCTGGTTGGAGCGGGCCACAGTGGTATTGGTAAAATTGAGACAGGTAGAAATCCAGATGAGGAGGCCGAGCACAAGTGGGCCGAATATTGCCGAATCCTTTGGCCGCTCTTCGAGGTGGTTCACGCTGATGTCGGACATCTGGGCGTGTTCTTTCAAGGAAACAAGGCTGAATCCTGTCATCTTCCAATCCGCCCTTGCGGCGTTTTGCAAGGGCAGGTATTTCTTGAAATCGGCGGCCAATCGGCCAGCATCTTCAGGGGTTTTTAGTTTGAAAAAAGCGGCGTCCAACATGCTGTTCCATTCGTCGGGCTTGGCGGGAGTGCCGTCGCCGTGCTGCAGGTTTTCGTAGTTGGTGAGCAGTTTAAACGAAATGGTAGAATTGTTGGGGGTGTTTTTCAAAACGCCTTTGACCGTTAGCGGTTTTGGGAATTCAGTGCCCGCATAAAGCACCATTTCCTTGCCAATGGGGTCTTCATCACCGAAGTATTTGGTGGCTATTTCCTCCGTAATGAGGATGGCGCTGCGGTCGTTCAGGTCGTTCTGCCCTTTCAGCAAAGGGAAATTGAAAACACTGAAAAAATCGAGGTCTGTGAAAAGGATAGGCTCCATGAACGGCTCGTTTTTTCCAGCCTTCACGTCCACGGTGTTGTGCCTTATCCGCACTGCTGCTTCAATGCTGGAAAAATCACCTTTTGCCAATTGTACGGCAGGCATGGGGAAGAAGCCCATCGGTGCATCGTTTCCTTCCTTGGTGCTCAATGCTCGGAACACCCGCTCTTGGTCGGGATGAAAATCGTCAAAGCTGAAGCTGAACCGATAGATTTGAAATGCCCATACAATGGCCGCCAACCCAATGCCAAGCCCTATGACATTGATTAGGGTATATTGTCTTGCCCGCATTAAATTGCGAAGGGCGATGGTGATATAATTTTTTATCATGGCAATGATTATCGGTGAACGGTGAATGATGAACGGTGAACAGTGAATGTGCGGTTTATATTTGTTCCACCATTTTTTCAGTATTCATGCGGGTTTTCATGCTTTGAAACATGAGCGTCAATAAAACGGCGGCCAATATTTTAATGCCGAAATGGGCATATATTGGCGATAGGCTTGCTTCGCAATAGGATGGGAAATGGGCAGTCCATGCGCTCATGGAGCAGCTGCCGAATTGGGTCGTATAGTCTGAAATTATTGTCCACATGATTTAGCGAATTTTATACCCTTCCTTTTTGAAAATAATGCTTGATGTGTGCAAGTTCCCGGTGGTTTTCGAGAGGAGGGGTTATCAAACCCCGATGTTCCTGTGCGCCGGGGTTTGATAACCCCTCCTCTCGGAAGTGACTGCTAAATAGCACATCCCATCCATTGTCCGATAATAGGCGTTGCCCCCCTCATCCCTCATCCCTCATCCCTCATCTCCTCATCCCTCCGCACAAACCCATCCTCCAACTGGATAATCCTCGTGCCATAGGTGGCGAATTTCTCGTTGTGCGTAACTTGGATAATCGTCATGCCTTCGTTGTGCAATTCCTTTAACAAGGTCATAATCATTTCACCCTGTGAGGTGTGCAAATTGCCCGTTGGCTCATCGGCCAGCAGCAACTTCGGCTTGCCGATGATGGCCCTTGCGATGCCCACGAGTTGCTGCTGCCCGCCCGAAAGCTGCGCTGGGAACAGGTCTTTTTTTCCGACAATATTGAAGCGGTCGAGCAGGTCGGCGACCATGCTTTGGCGCTCGGCTTTTTTTACGCCCCGGTACAGTAGGGGTGTCTCGATGTTTTCATACACTGTCAGTTCTTCTATCAGGTGAAATGCCTGAAAAACAAAGCCGATATAGTGCTTGTGCAGCTCGGTGCGCTTGCGCTCGTTGAACTGGAAAACAGGTTCGTCCAAGAACAAATATTCGCCAGCGTCGGGTGTTTCCAACATGCCGATGATATTCAGCAAAGTGGATTTCCCCGAACCGCTCGGCCCCATGATGGTCAGGAATTCGCCTTGTTTTACCGACAGGTTCACGTCTTTTAAGACCCAAGTTTTTTGGATGCCTGTTCGGTAAAAGCGCTCTATGTTTTTTAGATTAATCATTTTTACTTGAAGTTTATAAAACGTTTTATGGGGTTTTAAAAGGTTGATTTTACGCAAGTTCTTTCCATGTCAACCAGAATAAACCTCTTATCAACTTTTCATCAACCATTAAATATAATCCTTCAGCACATTCTCCACCACCACTTGTCCATCCAACATGCGGATGATGCGGTTGCCAAATTCGGCGCAATATTTCGAGTGCGTCACCATCAGCACCGTGGTGCCGGTGGCGTTCAGGTCGGCGAGGATTTTCATCACCTCGTCGCCATTGGCGCTGTCGAGGTTGCCGGTCGGCTCATCGGCGAGGATGAGCTTGGGCTTGTTGATGACGGCACGGGCCACGGCCACCCGCTGCTGCTGCCCACCGGAAAGCTGCTGCGGGAAGTGGTTTTTGCGGTGCATGATGTTCATGCCTTCGAGCAGTTCTTCCACCCGTTTTTTGCGCTCGTTGGCCCCGATTTTATTGTAAATCAAGGGCAATTCCACGTTTTCAAACACCGTCAGTTCATCAATCAGGTTGAAGCTCTGGAACACGAAGCCGAGGTTTGCCTTGCGGATATTGGCCCGCTTGCGCTCCGGCAGTTTGCCCACTTCCTCGCCATTGAAAAGGTACTCGCCCTCGTCCTGCGAGTCTATCATGCCCATGACGTTGAGCAGGGTGGACTTGCCGCAGCCCGATGGCCCCATCACCGACACGAACTCGCCTTCCTTGATTTCGATATTGATGTCGTTCAAGGCTTTGGTCTGCACTTCTTCGGTGCGGTAAATCTTCGTTAAATGGTTGGTTTTGATGATTATACTCATACGAAATTAGGAAATTAGGAAATTAGAAATTAGGAAATTAAGAAATTGGGTTATTGCAGCACCAGTATGTCTTTGTCCCCATAATTTTCATAAGAGGAAATAATGACCACATCGCCCGCTTTTAAACCGCTGAGTATTTCATAATAAACAGGGCTTTGCCTACCGATATTCAGGTCTTGTTTGATGGCGGTTTTGCCATCTTTATTTAACACATAAACCCAGTTGCCGCCCGTGGAGGAATAAAAACCGCCACGTTTTAGCACCATCGCATCTTCTTGGGCACTGAGTTCGAGTTTTACCGTCACCGATTGGCCCCGTTTGATGATATTGGGAGCATCGCCTTTAAACAGCATGTCCGCCTCGAACCTGCCATTTGACACTTGCGGATATATTTTACTGATGACCAGCGTGTAGTTTTTATTGTCAAAGCTGAAATTGCCTTCTTGCCCCGTGAATATCCTCGAAATATAAAACTCATCAATGGCCACCCTGATTTTGAAGGCAGTGAGGTCGTCCATTTGTGCGATTTGGGCACCTTCGTTCACCAATTCGCCCAGTTCGGCGCTGAGTCCGGAGAGTTGGCCGTCAATCGGCGATTTCACAATCAAATTGTCCAAGCTCTGCTTCGAAATCTCCAAGTTCCGCCGCATCAAATCCAGTGTGCTACCCATCTGGCTTTTTTCAAACTCCGTGGACATGCTGTCTTTTTCAATGGTCTTGTGCAGCAGTTTGAGCCGTTGCCTTAGGTTTTCGTGCTCTTCCCGCAGTTCCTCCACCTCTACTTTTGACACCACGCCGTTGGCCAACAGCTCCTCGTTCCTTTTCAGTCGGGTGGCAGCGAGGTTCATCCGGTACACGATGTCGAGGCGGGTCTCCCGCAGGTTCAGGCTCTGCTGCTCCCGGAAGAGGCTGGTGTTTCGGGCCTGGTTGATTTGCGAAACGATGGTGCCCTCTTGGTTGAGGTAGGCCAGTTGCAGGTCGGGGTTGCTGAGGCGCAGGATGGGCTGGCCTTTTTTGATGAGCGCCCCGTCCTCCACGAATTTTTCCTCGATTCGGCCACCTTCCACAGCGCCCACGAACACGGTTTTTATGGGCAAAACAATGCCCGTCACAGGGATAAACTCCTGAAACTCCTGCACATCCACCGTGTCAAGTTGCAGGCGGTCGGTCTGCACGTTCAGCCGGGTACCTTGTGAGTTGGCAGTGAAGGCCCGGTAGCCGAAAAACGCTGCGGCCACCGCTGCCACACCCAAAATGACGGTCTGCGGCCTGAATCTTTTCTTAGGAATAATCGTGTCCAAGTCGTTGTTCGTTTAAAAAAGCATCCAAGTTCTCCAATTTATTTCACCTTTTCGTCTGTTATGGCAACGTACTACTTTAAAATAAAAAATCCGGTGTCATAATTTGGAAAGACCTGGATGACTTCTCGTTCAAATTAAATAATACCATTGTAGATAACGAAACTGTACCAATTTTTAAAAGCATTGATTATCAGTGTTTTATGAAAATTCATTTATAAAAAATGTATCGTTTTCGTACAGTTTGGTGTGCGGAAGCGGACAGGTGTACGGCCACCCCTGACCCCTAAAGGGGAACCATACACATTCATGCGCAGCTAAATTGCAAATTTAGGGCTGGGCATT
>JALOMF010000132.1 GCA_025455635.1 Saprospiraceae bacterium
ATTTACGATTTTAGATTTATGATTTACGAGGCACAAGTCGTTGATTTTGAACAACTTAGACTTCAATCGAAATCTAAACTAATTTCAATGACCTACTTAATGGTTGATAACAGTTGATAACAGTTATCAACCCGTCATCAACCAACCCATTTCAACCATGCCAAAAATGTGAAGGCGTTAGAGTATAAATACACCGGGTTTGAACATGGTAGGTACAGCCCCGTTTTACGAACAAGCCAAAGTGCCTTGTCTTGCTGGCAGTTGGCGCTTGGCCAAGAACTTGCAAATGGACAAAACCAAATAATTAACAAGTCTAAACAAACATTATGAAAGACAGGGATGAATTGTTGGCTTCGGCAGGCGAAACCATTGAATACGCAAAACATTACCTCAAACTGCAAGGCGACTACATCCGTTTGGAGGCTGCCGAGCGCATCAGCCAAACGACTTCTGCCATCGTGACGGTGATGGTGCTAGGCGTGTTCTCCATGCTTGTGCTCATCATGCTATCCTTGGCACTTGCGTTCTGGATTGGCGCAAAGACAGGCTCCTATTCCCAAGCGTTTTTGCTGGTTTCGGCTGCTTATGGGCTAATGGGCGGGCTGCTTTATTTGTTAAGGCGGTCACTAATCACCAACCCGACCCTAAAACTGGTGCTGAATGCTTTCTTCGACAGGGAGAACGCTGCCTCTGCAACAAACGGGGCACCCGACAGCGACAACAAGGCTGAAAGTGTGGCCAACTGAGCATGTCATGCCCAGCAAGTTTTTTGCAACCCAGCCGTTAAAGTGAAAATCAGTTGATTATCCCACTGCGCAAGGCTAGTGCTACTGCGGCGACGTTGTTCGGTACGCCCATTTTTCGGTAGATATTGCGGAGGTGCTTGGCGACCGTGTCCATCGTAATGCCGCATTTGCTGGCAATGGACTTGTAGGCCTGGCCATGGGAAATTAGATGCAAGACTTCAAGTTCTCTTGATGACAGGGTGTTTGTTTCCATGACTATTGTTTTTGAAGGAAAAAGATAGGAAGTGCCGGACGGTGCCGGCCTTCCCAACGTACTAAGGCATAAGTGATTTGGGCTTAAAAATGGTTAACTATTCTTGTTTTTGGTTTTTAGGGCATAATATTTATGCTAATATTTTTTATACGTACGTTACTCATAACGAGTGCGATAATCCAAACAGCGTCAGGTGGGATTAACAAGCTGGTGTCGTGTACATGATAGTGCTTCATGCGTGGAAGGATGATTACAGGTGTTTATTCCGCCAATTCGTTGTCCTCACCTGACGTCATTTTTAGATTTCGCCCTGACTTTAAAGCGTCATGCTCGCTAAATTATTAATCAAGCTGCAAGTCTAACGATTGCCGTTTTTTGAAAAATTACCCAATTTTTGGACAATCTCTACTCAAATCAATTCAGTATAGCATAAAATAAATACGTAAAATATTTACTATCAGTAGCAGAAACGGTTAAATCAATGCATTGATTCATCATTCCAACATTCATCACCCATTTGCTCACATCCAGTAAAAAAAACCCTGCTTTGACACTTTACTTCCCACAGCAGACGTCGGCGGAAAGAACAGCACATGGCGGCTTGCCACTTATTTCAAAAAATAACATTAAAGGCGCAATGCCATACGGTAGGATTAGCTAATTTCACCCGCCGGGTGAACTAACACACCCTACCGAAAACAGGATGCGTACCATAATCATTGACGACGAGCAGCAGAGCCATGATACTTTGCGCCATTATTTGGCGCAATCGAGCACCAGCATTGATATCGTAGCTTCTGGATATTCTGTGAAAGAAGGCATGGAACTGATACGGAAGCACAAGCCCGACCTTGTGTTTCTGGACGTAGAACTGCCAGACGGCACAGGCTTCGAACTCCTCGAAAAGCTGGGCAAGCCAAGTTTTTACGTCGTCTTTATCACCGCACACAACAAGTACGCCGAGACTGCCTTCCGTTTTGGGGCTTTAGACTTCCTCACCAAGCCCATTGACCCGGAGATTTTGGCCGACACCCTGGCCAAAGCCGGAGAACGCTACCAACAGCTTTTTACCATCGAGCAACTGCAGATTGCATTGGAGACTTTCTATAATGCCCAAGAGAAAAAACTGCCCCAACGAATCGCCATCAGCACCAGCAAGGGGCTGGAATTGATACGGGTGGATGAGGTTTGCTACCTCGAAGCACAACAGAACTACACGGATTTCCACCTGTTGGTCAACGGCAAAAAGCGGAGCGTCACCGCATCGCTGACCATGAAGACCTATGAGCTGCACCTTGAGCCTTACGCCGAATTCATGAAGATTCACCGCTCCCACATCATCAACCTCCTGATGGTGGACCAATTCATCAAGGGCGACCAATGCGTGGTGCTGCGTGACCAGTCTAGGGTTCCTGTCTCCAAAGCCAACAAGGACGACCTGGAGCAGCGGCTGGAAAACCTCTGAAAAAAACCGTTCGCTCATTCGTAAAAGCAATTCGCCCAAAAAAAATAGCCATTCATTCATTGAGCGCCACCGTTCAACACCACGAGCCTGATATTTCCACCGACCTATCGAAATAAAATGATGCTGACCCGGCATCCGACCGAACCAAATGGAAGACATTTTGTGTTGTGACACTCTATTGATTAATATTCACCAAAACCTTAAAATGATGGCTTACACCTCCTACCAAGAGCTAGACCCTTTTGGCCCTAGCGAAGGCAAACTCGAAACCTGCACGCCCGCAGAAGACCAGGCACCAAGTCCATTCTATCCGGAAGACCTCCTACTCATTTCCCAACAACCCGGCTTTGCCACCTTGCAGAAGCACATGGCCAGGTTTTGGGGCAGGCGATGGCAGGTATGGGCGGGCTACGATGGCGATGGCAAACTCCTGGAAGAAGTAATTGCCATAAGGTGCCCTCCTTATTACCGGGAGTTCTCGACCGCAGGCGTGAAGGTCTTCCACGACGACCCTGTGCGGGAAGATTTCATGCAGGAAAACGGCGATTTTAGCTGAGTGCCAAAACGCCAGCCCAAGCTCAACACAAGTGCCTGGGCTACCCAATGCTTTACCAAAAAAACAATCAACAGCATGAGCAGCAAAACCTCCTACCCCAACGGGTATATCAACGAACGCATCTACAAATCAAACAAAAAGCTGGAGAAACTACTCGCACAAGCACCCGTCGGCTACAAGGGCGAGTTTGAGCCACTGCTTGAAGACCTTCAGGCGAACGTCTTGAAGTCGCACAGAAGGCACTACTCCGGCAGCTTGTTCCTTCACTTCCACAATGCCCAAGCGGCACTCGCCTGGATGGAACGGTTGCCGATAACCTCGGCAAAGGCCCAATTCGACGAACAGAACCAAGCTTCTCCCATCACCTGCTTTTACCTAAGCTACAAAGGCTATGTAGCACTGGGGCTTAAACATATATGCCCGTACGTGGGCAATCACCCAGCATTTACGGAAGATATAGAAGACCGCATCCGAATGAAACTTGATTCGGAGGAGAAAGACCCCAACCTTCATCCCCGCAACGGCAGCAGCCCGCAGGGCATACACGCCATGCTGTTTGTGGCGCACAATGACGCTGCCGCACTGGAAAACATCTTGGCGGCATACAAAGCCGAGCTGGGCGGCGTGGCCTACACTAGCCTGCAAAAAGGCTTGATGAAATACAACGACCAAAACAAGGTGGTCGAGTGGTTTGGGTTCAGGGACGGCCTGAGCCAGCCGCAGTATTTCCCCGATGCCGCTGCCAACAAAAAGAACGTGGTGCAAAAAAGCAGCCTGACGCCCTTGAACTCGGCGCTCATCTACGACCGGGGTGGCGATAGCCTGTTCAGCACGGGAAGCTTTTTGGCCTTTTTGAAACTGGAGCAGGATGTCGTGGCCTTCAACGGCATGGTGGACGCAGTGGCCACAGCCGCCGGCACTACTGACAAGGAACTGGCTGCAGCCTATATCCTGGGCAGGTTCAGGAACGGCGACCCCGTCACCTTGCATGGGAAGGCAAACGCCTATGCTCAAAGCCACCCCACCAACGATTTTGACTACAACAGCTACGTGAAAGCCAACAACGGCAACAGAACCGAGTACCTGCACGACGAAAACGGCAGCCGCTGCCCGATGCACGCCCATATCCGAAAGGCCAACCCACGGCTGGAAGGCCAAGAAAACAACATGCAAATCGTGCGCAGGGGCATCTTGTACGACGACCGCATCGGCATCAAAAAGAGCACCCAATGGCAGCCCGACGATGCGCCCTCGACAGGGGCGGGAATGTTGTTCATGTCGTTCCAGAGCAGCCTCGACAAGCAGTTTGAATACGTGATGAACCAATGGATATTCAATGCCAACAACGGCAGGGCTACCACCGTGTCGGGGGTGGACATGCTCGTGGGCGCCAAAGACGGCATAAACCCCGACCGCTGGTACGTGCCCACCAAATGGAACAGCTCCAATCCCAACGACAAAGCCTTGGTGGAACTGAAGCAAGGCTGCATCCGGCTGAAAGGAGGTGCCTATTTCTTCGCCCCTTCCCTTTCATTTTTGAAACGGGTGAGCAGCAAGGCAATGGTCCTCAACTTGAACCTAGGCACTTACCTGTTAAGGGGAAGCGGCACTAAGCCCGCAGCCCCGCAGGTCTAAAATGATTCGAATATTTGTCATTTGTCAAGAACCGTGGGAGCAAAGGATGGAATAGCCCTAGCCCTCCTACGGTTCATCTTGGACATCCTCATACCGACTTCTGCATCAAAATCGCCGGGTATATCCCCCTGCATTTGCCCAATTCTGGCAAACCGGGGATATGCCCTTTTTTTATGCCCGAATGTCAGCAAATTCACCATTTTTGCGAAGCGAATAGCATCAACTGGTCAAACTGGTGAACACTACTCGCCACCTAATGTGCCCAGTCACGACCTGTTTTTCAAGAAAAAAGAATTTTAGAAAGCCAAACGAAAACAACCAAACTTCACAATTCGGTCAATGAAGTTCAGCGGGAGCATTTGGCTCATACTGATGTTTACCCTCTCCCTTGCGCAAGCGCAAGGGCCGCACACGCTTTGGTTCCACACACTGGCAAACCGCCAAGGACTCGACCAAAACTACAACTGGTACGTGCTGAAGGACAGCAGGGGTTTTCTATGGGCAAGCTCGATAGGCGGGCTTTACCGTTTTGATGGGCAAGTGGTCAAGCGCTACAACGCAGTGGCCAACGACACGACCTCGCTGTCGGGCGAAAACGTGTACAGCGGTTTCATGGAAGACCGAAACGCCAACCTCTGGTTCAGCACCACCGATGCCGTACACTGCTACGTGCGCAAGCACGACCATTTCAAGCGCTTTTTCATCAAAAACGAATGCGGCGAGGCCACGCATGGCGACTACCAGGTTTACCACCTTGAGCAGGGGCGTTTTCTTTGGGTAAAAATTGGCCACGAAATCTACCGCATGGACATCGAGCGGCCCTACGAGCGGCCCAGAAAAGTCTCCGAATCCTACGAGTTCAGTTGCCGGGTCGGCTTGGCGCCCGATGGCACGGTGAGCAAGCTTTTCCTTTACGGCGTAAACACCGGCTTGGAAGTGCAGCGCTTTGACCACGGGCGGCATGTGTCCAGCGAGCGGATAATGCCCGAAAACTGGGTGACCGACGTGCTGCCTAGAAACGACCAACTCCTCTGGATTTGCACCGCCCAGCATGGCCCCATCCCTTGGAACCCCAGCAGCAATGCGCCCTTGGACTGGAAGTTCAAAGGCCAGTTTGATGCACAAACCGTCACCCTTGCCCAATGGGGCAACGACCGTTTTTTTATCCTCGCCAAAGGCAAGGGCATTTTTCTCTACGACGAAAAAAAATCAAGCCTCCAAGCGCTCGACTGCCGCTTCATTGACAGGGACCCCAGCCCCCTGCTCAACATGAAAAACGCCTACGTGGACGACGAGGACAACCTCTGGCTGATTGACTTCGACAACGGGCTTCATTTTGCCAATGCCCACAAGGCCAAGTTCAGGTCGTTGCCAAAACTGCAAGCCCCGGGCATTGCCGACAACTACCACTATTGGGCCTTGACCGAGGACGCCTACGGCCAAATCTGGCAAGCTACCAGCACGGCTGGCGTGTTCGTGACGGATAGTGACGGCAAGCTTATCCAACACCTCACCCACAACCCAAAGAACCCTTATTCCCTGCGAAAAGGCAGGGTCATAGACCTAATCTACGACGCCCGTAAAAACCGCATCTGGACGGTCACGAGCGGCAAGCTGTCGTGGTGCAGCCCCGTGCCGCCTTTCCGGTTTCACCATGTAGCCGTCGAGCTGGGGGGAGCACCTTTTTACCTGCTGCACATGCACCAGACCAAGGCGGGCAAGCTCATGCTAAGTTCCGAAGGCGAAGGCTTGTTTGAGCTACTCGAAGACCAAAACGGCTTCCGGCTGGCGCAAGTGAATGGCACCGAAGGGCAGGGCTTCCAGACCATCCTGGAAGACACCAAAGGCCGGCTCTACTGCGTGTCGGAGGCCGATTCCATCTGCATCTTCGAGCAACAGGGCGGGGCTTGGGCGATGCGACCGGGCTTGCCCATCGGTGGCATCGTGAACGGGCTGCACGAAGACCCCATCCAAAAAACGGCGTGGATTGCCACGATGGAAGGATTGCACCTGCTGGACAGGAGCCAGCCCAAGCCCCAGCTCCAGACCTTCACCACCGACCACGGCCTGCCCAGCAACGGCATCGGTGAAATGGAGGCCGACAACGAAGGGCGCATCTGGCTGGGCACCAACAACGGACTTGCCTGTTTCAAAGACGACCTAAAGCAGCTGCGACAATTCTACCTAGCCGATGGCGTGCAGTCGGAAAGCTTCTACCTCACCGCCGTGCTCAAGCGCAGCAATGGCGAGCTTTGGTTCGGCGGCTCGGACGGCATCACCATCGTGCCCGCCAAGGGCGACTACGAGCCACTGGCCAAACCGCCCAAGCTGCTGCTCACCGACCTGAAAATACATGGCGAAGCACCCAAACGCACCATTGTTTGCGAAGCTACCGGCGCTACGAACATCAGCGAAATCAAGCGGTTCAGCCTGCCCCACACCGATAACATGGTAGCCTTCGAGTTCGTGGCAGCCGACTACAGCGACCCCGCCCACACGCTGCTGGAGTACCAACTGGAGGGCGTGGAGACCCATTTCACAACACTAAAAAAAGGAGAGCCGGGCGTGGTGCGCTTTTCGGGCCTCGACTTCGGGCACTACACGCTGCTCGTAAGGCCCACCAACAGCGAAGGGCAAAGTTTCGAGGCCGTGCGGCTCATCAGTTTCACCATCGACCCGCCTTGGTGGAAAACGACTTGGTTCTATGCGCTCTTGGCGCTGGTCTTTGGCCTAAGCGTTGTGGGAGTTTATAAAAACCAAGTCAGGAAGGTGGAAGAACGGGCAGAACGCCGCCGCATCGAGGCTGAGTACAAACAGCAATTGTCGGAGACCGAGACTGCCGTGCTGCGCTTGCAGATGAATCCCCATTTCATCTTCAACAGCATGAACTCCATCAGCAGCTATATCCTGAAAAAGGACATTGACACCGCCGACCGCTACCTCCACCGCTTCGCAAAGCTCATGCGCAGCATACTCAACCTGGCTGCCAAGCCCCGCATCAGCATTGCCGACGAAGTGGAGCTGCTGCGCCTCTACATGGACACGGAGGCCATGCGCTTCGAGCAGAAGTTCACGCAAGAAATAACCGTGGACGAAGCACTGGACGAGGAGGAAGTGCTCATTCCCACCATGATTTTGCAGCCTTTCGTTGAAAACGCCATCTGGCACGGCCTTTCCAACAAGCCGGGGCAGGGCAAGGTCTCCATCAGCTTCGCAAAACATGGCAACACCCTCTGCTGTACCGTGGAGGACAACGGCGTGGGCCGCAAGGCTGCCGCCGAAAAGAAAAACAGCGGCCATGCATCCAAGGCGCTGCCCATCACTGCCCGCCGCCTGCAACTGCTCGCCGAAGAGACCCAGCAGCCCGCCTCGTTCGATATCATTGACCTCACCGACAGCCTCGGCAACGCCACCGGCACCCGGGTGGAAGTGCGCCTGCCCTTGATGGAGGGCTGATGCCAAGCCGGGCGACGCTGGCCAAGCTGCCAGTGCCTTCGTGACTGTGGGAGTTTTTGCCTGACCATACTGCCAATCCTAAAAAACAACGCATGAGTTGAACGCTGCTACTCGCAAAATGAACAATCAAATTGCTCGAACGAACAATCAAATTGACTGGGTGAAGAAAAAAATCAGGATTGCGAAAAATGAAATCGAATGATGGAAGCATCAAATCACGCTAAGGAAGCATCAAACGAGGAAAGTGAGAGATTAAACTGATTTTGCGAGAAATTAAACTGCCTTTGCGAACCATCAAACGAGGTCTGTGAAAAAACAAACGTAAAGCATCAAAATACGACCAGCCCTTGCGACAAATCAAATACTACTGCTGGTCGTATCATCTCGCCGATATGCAAAATCAAGCGTTAGGGTCTTTTGCCAGCCTTGCGAATTTCAGCCCTTTGATGCCCTTGTACCGCTCGTCTTTGGTACTGAATGCGCCCTTGGTGTAATTTTTGACGGCCAGTGCCACGTCCACCAGGCCAGTTTTGGCGGTGTAAAACTCCGTGTTCCGCACGGTACGTACTTTTTTAAGTGCCTTGAAACTAATATCAACGCTGTTGTTGTGCGCTTTCATGGATGCCAACAGGGCTTGCAAGGTGGCGACCTGCAAATTCTCTTCGGCGGGCTTGTAGCTAGGCTCGGCAGCCAATATTCCAATAAACGTCTCGAACGAAGTCTCCAAGTATTGGATTCGCACGGCAGGTATAAACGAAGAGAATCTGTTCAAAATCTCGAATAGCGATGCGGTCGACAAGCTGTTGAAGAATGCGAGCTGGCTGGTTGTCGTTTACAAGGTATCGAGGTGCAAAGACATACTTGACGATGTTTCTAACTCGCTGGGCGGATATCTGGGCGAACTCGCCGGAAGAAACAGCGAGTGCGGCCAGCTCTTGCCAAGGCATCGGCGACTTCCAAAGCCGCAACAGCGTGCGAGTTTCGGAGAACATGCTTGTGCCATGCTGCAGGAACGTATTGTATTGTGCTTCGGCTACTTTCATTGGTCATCCACGATGTAGGGAAACACTTGCATCTGATTCTGGATTGCGAATGCGTAATGGCTCGCCATGGATGACCACAGAGATTGCTTGCCGAGTTCCGCTAGAGTTCCTT
>JALOMF010000133.1 GCA_025455635.1 Saprospiraceae bacterium
GAGTTCATCCATGTCAACACCAGTAATTATTACGACATCGCTGGAGCTGCAAGTAGAAAACGAAATGTCGAAGCTGCCTGTGGTCGTGTACTCATATACGGTTTGACCATCGAATTGGAAGATGGCTATGCCGTTCAAAATCGGTTGGTTGTTGCAGTCCACCAATTGGCCCGTGAGCGTTGTAGTGTTGAGGGCCGAGTTGGTCACCACGACTTGCCCCAAGTCCACATCAGCGGTGAATGGGCCGACGGGCAGGGTGAAGATGGCGTTGCCGCATTGGTCAAGGACTTCGAGCGTGAATGTTTCGTCTTTGGGCACTTTTCCACTTGTGGTGCCATTGCTGTCCGTGTAGCCCGTGCCAGCCCAACCACTGGTAGGGGTCAGCGTCACCCAATAGTTCACCAGCGGGTTCCCGTTTTCATCCACAAATGTTGCAGTGAAGTCCACGAGCGGGTACGGATAATCGCAGTTCCAAAAAGAGAAGTGTGACACCTCGCCGACATAAGCGCCATTCTGCAAAGTGGCCTTACCTTCCTCGGCCCAAACGCCGTAGTCCTCGTAGTAGGACCAGAGCGGGATTTCGGCGGGCGCATTGGCCAAAAGGCTCGTCGGCACGGGCATTTTGATGGTAGCCGTTTTACCTTTTAGGATGTTAATCGGGTTGCCGGCCTCGTCCTGCAGTTCAGCCACGACCATGCCGTAGGTGGCCATTACCACCTCTGTGCCTTGATTGTTGATGCCTTGAAGGTTGCCGGGCATGCGGTCGAGGGTGCGGGGGTTGGCGGGGTCGAGCCAATGGGCGGCCAGTTTCACCGTGCCGTTGTAGGGGGTGCCATCTGCCTTGCGGATGCTGTTTTCGGGGAAGGTGATGGAGGCACCGCCGTTCAGTTCCACCAGGCCGCCATCCTGCGAGGCAAAGCTGTGGTCAAATTGCTTGGCAATCAGTTCCACCCGCACACGGGTCTCGGCGCCGTCCACTGGGAAGAAGCGGCGGCTGCCCGTGAAATAGGCTGCGTTTTCGACGGTGATGAAAGAACCCTCGGCGTTCAGGCCAGCATCCCTGAAAAAGGCGTGGCCGTACTGGTCGGTCGTGAGGGTCAGGTTGCCGAGCTTCACCTTTGCATCGGGCACGGGTTCGCCCGCCTCGTTGCTCACGAATACGATGAGCGTACCGTTCACGTTCCTGATTGGCTGCACCCATTGCTCTAGGATGGGCGGCACGTAGGTCGTTTCGTCGGTGGTGACTTCGTCAACGTCTTTGCGGCAGGCGAAGAAGGTCACTAGCATGGCTGCGAAGAGGAAAAATGCAATTTTTTTCATTTCTATATTGTGGTTTACGGAAGGGCATTGGAGGAAGGTTGGGGACGGTTTCAAAAAAAACCGATGTTCCGCTTTGTCCAATATACCTTTCTTATGAGCATTTTCGGATTGTAAGATGGGAACTGCAGGCCTGCCATCCGCTTACAAGTGCTAAATCGGGGCTAATGGCAGTTCGCTGCAAGGGGTGCTGGTTTTTTTTGAAAAAAATTTGCGGAGCTAAAAAAGGCTTGAAAGTTTGCGATGCCAAGCGGGAAGTGAGCTGTTGTATTTCGATTGACTGCCTACATTTTATGTGTCATAGATTTTTGTCTCAGTAAAAATTTTTGAAGGACTGCATCTGTGTAAAAATAAAAGTGCGCTGCATCTATGCGGCAAAAAACTGATGGTATGAAGACCGTTTATTTACCCCTCCTTTTGATTTTTCAATTTTCACTTTCGACAAGCTTCGAGGCATTGGCTTCGTGCGCTGGTGAGCGCTATTCGCTCACCGAACTGCTTTGCGATGCCCATGAAAAACGCTCCATTTTCATCTGCCGGGTGGACAGCACGATTATTACCCCAAATGGCGGATATCGTAGCTATGCGACTGTGCTTGAGGTGTTCAGGGGGAAGTTTGAATATCGGAATATTATCCTGAATACAGGACATAATGCAACCTTTGGGGGAGATAAGCTGGACGCCAATGAGGAGTACCTTGTTTTTGGCCACACCAATGATGGGTTGAATTTTGGGGCCTTTGTTTGCGATGAGTTTTCGGCACAATTGACTTTCTCCAAATACAAAGACGGCTGGCCAACCCCCACAATTGGCATTGTCCGTGATTTTTTCAAAAAACAAAAAGAAGGCTATTCTGGCAAATTGACCCTCCTTTGGGACGGAAAAATACTAGCTACTGGTAGCTTTAAACGAGGCAAGCCACATGGCAAGTGGCAGCATTACAGCGTGTATGAATACCGAAGGGGTGATAAGGAAGCGCTGTCGCTAAAATCGGAAGGAAGCTATTGCAAGGGAGAATATGACGGGGAATGGAAACAGTATTTTGAATGGGGAAAAAGCTCGGGGCTTCGACAGGTCGTTGTTTACAAAAATGGACTTGAATTGTCCAGCGTATCCTATTGCGCTGACAAAGGCTTGACCTACAAATGCCAAGAAGAACGCCATGAAATTGGCAAGGACGGGCAGGAGCGTACCCACGGAACATGGTACTACAATAATGGGATGCCCAAGGTTGTATCCACCACCGTGCGCACCGGGGTAAAGCGATTCCCCGGTTTTTATGCAGACCAGTATGCGGAAGGCACTCATATTGCTTACCACGATAATGGTCAAGTCAGGGAAAAAGGCCAATACCACCTTGGGGCAAAGGTTGGCACTTGGTTTTACTACAACCAATTCGGCGCGCCACTGAAAGAGGAGTTTTTTGAGCGGCCAGACACGACCGTTGCGCCTTTCGTTATTTTTCACCCACCTGGGTTTCCAATGATACAAGGAGAACTTGAAAATGGAAAACCAACGGGTGCATGGAAAATTTTTAGCGAAACAGGACAACTCAAGGCCGTGAAGACCTTTAAGAATGGCGCTTTGCACGGCGTTTCGAGCAGCTTTAGGAGCGATAAAGGCACAATATGGATGGAGGCGAATTATGAAAACGGCTTGCAGCATGGGGCAGAAATCCATTTTCACGAAGATGGAAAAACACAATCCAGCTTCGTAAACTATGTCAATGGCAAAAAACAAGGCGAGTACAAAGCTTGGTTCAAGGACGGCACCTTGAGCGCCCAAGGCTTTTACGAAAACGATGAACTACATGGCAACTATGTCGAGTATGCCAAGCCGGGCGTCCTAAAGACAAAAGGAAGGTATGTCATGGGCTATCGCCACGGTTATTTCGAGGAAGCCGAGTTCAGTGGAAATAGCGAGAAGGGCGAGTATTTCTTGGGGCAAAAAGTGGGCAAATGGGAGTTTTTTTATCCGTCCGGCCAAATAAGCGCAAGGTGCATTTTCCCCGACAAGGAAGCAACCAAAAGGGAAGTAGTGCAAGCGTATTCAGAAGACTGTGCTTACTTCCCTGAAGTGGGAAAATGATTTCTGGATACAATTGGCAAAACCAGCGTTTGCACAATGCTACATTTGCAGCCAAACTTTGCAAACCATGCGCAAACTAACCGCCGACCTCCTCCTCCCCATCTCTTCAGACCCGATAAATAACGCCGTCGTCATCACCGACGACCAAGGCAAAATCCTGGCGATTGACCAGCGGGAAAACCACGACCCTGCCTCACTGGAAGTACACCGGGGCGTCATCACCCCCGGCTTCGTGAACGCCCACTGCCACCTCGAACTTTCGCACATGAAGGGCGTGGCACCCACGGGCACGGGGCTTTTGCCATTTTTGAAGACGGTCGTGAACCACCGCCACGTGGCGCAGGAGCAGATTGACGCCGCCATCGAGCAGGCCGACCGGGACATGTGGGAAGCGGGCATCCAGGCCGTGGGGGACATCTGCAACAAGGCCGATACCGCCGCCACCAAGCGCCGCAGCCCCATCCGCTACTACAGTTTTGTGGAGATGTTCGACTTCCTCAACGACGCACGGGCGCAGCAGACCTTCGATGGCTACCACGAAGTTTTTGCGCAGCAAAGCGATGAAAATGGCGACCGTAAAAGCTGTGTGCCACATGCCCCCTACACTGTCTCTAAAACCCTTTTCAAGCTCATCAACGCTGCGAACCAGTCCGCAGTCCGCAGTCCGCAGTCCGCAGCTACCGTTTCCATTCATAACCAGGAAACCATCCATGAAGACCAGTTTTTCCTCAACAGAACGGGCGATTTCAACGAGTTCTATCGCTCCTTTGGCATTCCGTTGGATGGGTTCGAGCCGACGGGCAGGCCCTCCATCTACTATGCGCTGGAAAACATGGACGCACAGCACCGCACCTTGTTTGTCCACAATACCGAAACCTTGCCAGAAGAAATTCAAGCCGCTCACGCTTGGGGCCCCAAATCCGCAGTCCGCAATCCGCAATCCGCAATCTTCTGGGCCAGTTGCCCCAACGCCAACCTTTACATCGAAAACCGCCTACCTAATTACCGCCACTTCCTTGATAATGAGGCGATTGTATGCCTCGGCACCGACAGCCTGACCTCCAATTGGCAGCTCTCCATCTTGGAGGAAATGAAAACCATCGCCCGCTACCAGAGCTATGTGCCCTTCGAGACGCTGCTGCGCTGGGCCACGCTGAACGGGGCGATGGCGCTCGGCTTCGACGACGAACTGGGCAGCATCGAAGTGGGCAAGCGACCCGGCCTGCTCCTGCTCGACCTCGACGAACGGCTGAAATTGGACTTTTCGACGAGCGTGAAGCGGCTGGTGTGAAAATGCGGCGCAACTTTGCCACTTTTACCCCGGAAAATAGTTGGGAAATTCATTTCCCAATAGCTCGCTGTTATGTTGGGAAATGAATTTCCCAACTACAAGGCAAATGGAAAATCAAGAAAAAAGCAAGCTCAAGGCGTGGCTCGACAAAATCGAACAGGACAGTTGGCAACTGGAACTGGTGGTGACGGCGTTCAGCATCTTCCTGGTATTGGGGGGATTGGATGCCATCGAAGAGAAGGAACCTGTCGTACGCCTGCTGAATGAGGGCACGGGCAGCTTTGGAGTGGTTGTGTCCACATCGTTCATTGTACTTGCCATATCGCTGCTGTTCATCCTCATCAACCTATTGCTGCACGTCGTCTTGCGTGGCTTGTGGATTGGCGCTATTGGCCTGCGCTCCGTCTCAGGGGATATTGATTTTGAAGGACTTGGCCTTGCGCCCCGCTTTGACCAGTTCCTGCGGCGCAAGACGGGCAGCTTCGACGGCTATATCGAGCGGTTGGAGAACCTGTGCAGCATCGTTTTTGCCTTCACGTTTGTACTGGTCTTCGTCATTTTTTCAGTGGTGATTTGGGGCTTTGTGGTAGCCTTCATCATGGATACTTCGAGGTCGTACCTTTCGGGGCTGTTTGGTGAGATTGTCTTTTCGGTGCTGGAAATAGCGATTGTTCTTAGCACCTTTGTTTACTTGCTGGACTTCGTGACGCTTGGTTGGGTGAAAAAAAGGCGGCGGTTCTCCAAGGTTTATTATCCTATTTACCGGATTTACGGGTTCATCACCCTGTCGGCGCTGTACCGCCCGATGTACTACAACCTCATTGACAACAAGTTGGGCCGCAAGGCCGCATTGCTGTTGATACCTTACATCGTGGTGGTGGTTTGGCTGGCGTCCATGAGGGTGGACTCCCATGCTTGGTACGCCACGGAGGACAATAACCATGAAATCGTCAAGTCTTGCTACGATGACCTTCGGGAGGAAGGCAAGCTGGTGAAGACGGCGAGCATTCCCTCAAAGTTTGTGGCCAACGGCTACTTGGAGCTTTTCATCCGCTACCTGCCTTTCCATGACGACAAAATCCTAAAAGTGAAATGCCCCGGCGTCGTGCCCCCTGTCGAGCCGGGTATTCGCTCCGGTTTTTACTTTGATTTTACTGGCAAAGAGGAGGAGGAAGCCATGATTGACTTCCCCAAACTCAGCCTCGAATGTCTTTCCTCGCTCTACGAGCTGCGAATCAACGACAGCCTGTACCAAAAGCCTGGCTACCGTTTTTTTAGGCACCCAAACAAGGACGAACGGGGCCTGCTCGCCCTGCTCGACGTGGCCTACCTGCCCCGTGGCGAACATGAAATCATCCTCCGAAAACTGGGGCGTGACACCACCGAAGGCTCAGAGGCGTTAATCATGAAAGACTTTGTGCGCTTCCCGTTCTGGAAGGAGTAGCTGCCGTTTTGTCAGCCCTCGGCACGGGGTATGTTTTTTGCTTCGCAAAAACCCATGATTACAACCTGCATGTAAATCCATTTTCCATGAAAAATCTCCGCTACCGATTCCTGCTGCTCTTCATCGTCATCGTGTCGGCCTTCTCCTTTGTGCCGCCCACGCACCAGTTGCCGGAGCGCAACCGCTTCGTGCCAGCAGTGGTGCACGAACGGCTGCCCGTGGCCGCCCTCACGCTCACCGCCTCCGACGTGGTTGCCTCGCCTGGCGAAACAGTCTGCATCGCCGTGAAAACCAAGGATTTTCAGCAAATCCTCTCCATGCAATACAGCATGAATTGGGATGCTAAAGTGCTGAAATTCAAGGAAGTACGAGGTTTTGGATTGGAAGGAATGAGCGGGCAGAGCTTCGGGGCGCACCTCAAGGACAAGGGCACCCTCACCTTCTCGTGGTACGACCCCTCGCTGCGTGGCTTCAGCAAACCGGACGGCCACCAGCTCTACGAGGTCTGTTTTGATGCCGTCGGCAAAACGGGCAGCACGGCCCGGTTCGAGTTCAGCGGCAACCCGACCACCGTGGAGATTGCCAATTCGTCGAGCCAGTTCCTCAGCCTGCGCACCGAGGGCGGGCGGGTGAAACTGAAGTGATGGCATTGCCGCTCAGTGGTTGCCCTTCCAACTAATCCCGAAAAGCACTTTCTTTGCAGCCGATTTTTTTTACAAAAAAGAACAATAAGCAACATGAAATACCCTCATTTTCAAGCCGTTATCCTTTTTTTTAGCTTCGCAATGCTCGTGGCAGCCTGCGGCAACGACGACCCCGCCCGTGAAGCAGCTGCTGCAAAAGCACTGGAAGCCGCCAAGGCACAACAGGCCACCGAACAGCCTACACCGCCCCCCGCCGCTGACCCCAAAAACGAGCGCCCCAAGACTGGCGGCACCCTCAACCTAGCCGTCACAGGCGGGGACGCACAAAAGGGCAAGGAGGCCTGCGTAGCCATCACCGCCCGCAGCTTCAAGTCCATCGTGTCCATGCAGTACAGCCTGAAATGGGATGCCAATGTGCTGAAATTCAAGCAGTTGAAGGGGTTTGGGCTACCGGGGCTAAGTGCCGACAATTTTGGCACACAAGCCACCGGCAAGGGCGTGCTCACACACTCCTGGTTCGATGCCAGCGTGAAGGGCGTGAACAAGGCCGACGGCGAAACGCTCTACGAAATCTGCTTTGAAGCCACCGGCGCAGCGGGCAGCAAGTCCGCTGTGCAGATTGTGGATTCCCCGATTATCATCGAAATCGCCAATTCCAACAGCGAGTTCCTCAGCCTCGACGCCACGCCGGGCACAGTACTCGTGAAATAGCGGCGGACGGCCCACGGTGGACGGTGGACGGCCAACGGGTTCCCGTCCACCGTAAGCCGTCCACCGCAAGCCGTCCACCGTTAACCGTTTGCCGTCCACTGTTCCCCGTCCATGATAAAACGCATTGTAAAACTCACGTTTCAGCCTGACCTCGTGCCAGCTTTCATGGCTGTTTTCGAGGAGAGCAAGGCTAAAATCAGGGCCTTCGAGGGCAACCTGCACATGGAACTGCTGCAGGATTTGGCGCAGCCGAACGTGCTTTTCACCTTGAGCCTTTGGGAAAACGAAGCAGCGCTGGAGCGCTACCGCCAGTCGGAACTGTTTCAACAAACTTGGGCAAGGACGAAGGTGCTGTTTGCCGACAGGCCAGCAGCGTGGTCGGTGGAGGTGCTCGACCCTGCCGTCAGCGCAGGATGAGGTAGGCGACGAACTGCGACACCACCCCGACTGCGAAGCCGATGTAAAGTTGCCGCTCGCTGTGGGCGCCCAACAGCAGCCGAGAACTGCACACCATACCCGCCAAGATGATGACGGCCATGAGCACGAAATTGGTGCTGATTTCGTAGAGGCCGAGGGGGCCAAGGTTCATGGTGAAGGTGTCGAAATTGTAGAAAAAAGTATTGATGATGGCCATGCTCACCAACCCGCCCATGCCCGCTGCGTGGGCGCTCACCTTCGAGAAATTATTCAGGAAAAAAGACAGGAACAGTGCGATGGTGGCCCCTAGCATGACGATGACCAAGGGCGTCGGGAACTGTTTGTTCTTGAACTCCATGAACATCCAGATGTAGAAGACGCCCGTGATGATGTACGGCCCGATTCGCTCGAAGCGGTCTTCCAGTTGCATGGACTTTACCATGTCGAGCGATTTCATCAGGAAAACCGCAAACATGGGCATAGCAAAGGTGGAAAGGAAGACCATTACCAGCAGCTTCCATTGCGCCGTCAGGCTGTTCACGCCGAACTGGTAGGGATTCAGCAGCAGCAGCAGCAGCAGCATGTACGTCACCATCAGCAACGGGTGGAAAAGGACGGATACGACTTGGGCTGCGGAACGGAGCATTGATTGATTTTGATGAGGCGGCAAAGTTCTTTCTTTTTGGCTGATTTGGCGGGACAAAAAAGCAGCTAGGAACTGTGCCCCCAATCACTTCACCCGGTACCAATATTGGGTACGGTAAAAGCCGAAGACATAGCCCCGCACGACCAGCACGTTTGGGTCGCCTTCCTTGAGCCACATCTTGCAGGTGTACCATTTACCGTTTTTCGGGTCGAGTATCTTGCCGTCCTGGAGTTCGCCATCGTCCAGCTTCATGTTTTCGAGGATGACCATGCCCTGGATGGGCTTGTTGTGGCGGTCGCCCGAGCATTTGTCGCATTTGCTGGTGGTGGCGTCAGCGAGCAGCTTGGTCACTTTGCCGTGGTAGCTGTTGCCGGTTTGGTAGATTTCGACGTGGCTCTTGGGCTTGTTGGTTTCGTCGTCAATGGTTTTCCAGGTGCCGGTGAGGGATTGGGCTTGGATGCTGCTGTGCAGCAAAAACAGGGATAATACGGTTAGGATATAGTTTTTCATATCAAAAATTTTGGCCGTAAAAATAGGAATAAAAAAACCGTAAGCCACTTCATTTCAGCGACTTACGGTTAGTTAATTTTGTTTTGGCAGTCCCGACGGGAATCGCAAATACTTCACAATGCATTGAAAATCAATTAATTGTAGAAGTGGTTTTTATTTTGGTGAAACATTTTGA
>JALOMF010000134.1 GCA_025455635.1 Saprospiraceae bacterium
AGAAAATGATTTGTCTGTGGTGTTCATACTGTTTGCAAAAGCTGTAATTGGGAATTGGGCAAAAATATTGACAATGCCTTTCTTAACCATATAACAATTGCATACTTTCGAAACGTTCACGGTTTGAACCGAGAAAAAAATAGGGGGATAAAAAACCCATTGAAGCATTATAACCAGCCGGACGATGATTTTTATTTTGAATTTAGGAATGGGCAAATCACAAAACACTTAAAACCAAAGAAGAAGGTTGTGACGGAGCATGGCGTTAGCAGGGTTGAGTATTCAATGGATGAGGTTGATTTTACTGAAGGTAAGACGGCTAATTTGATACAAAAAGTAGCCTATGATTTTGGGGTAAAAAAAGAAGAAATTGAGTTCAGGGTGGACAAAAACTATTACCCTTCTGAGCAGCGGTTGTTTCTCGCTCCCAATAACCCTCTAATAATGGAAGCTGCCAAGATAGCCCACGAGTTGGCTTCCGAACATGTACCTGATTATGTTTCCACCGAAGTGTCTAAGATTTATGGACAAGCCTTGAAAAACGGTGTAATGAGTAAGCAATTTGTAGTAATGGCTTCCAATCCTTTGCTATGGGTTACCATCTCGATGTCAAGGGTTCACTGGGAAAAAGCATTTGGAGGCCATTTCGTACTGATCAGTGGAGTCGAGGGAGTTGGACTGATTGCGGTAGTGAAGTTTTTCAAAACTGCGCTTTCTTATCCACTTACTCAGTTGCTGATTTTGTCTCTTGAGCAAACTTTTATGCACACAAAACCAACCCTAATAGTGAATGATTTTATAGAGAAGAAGGTCGAATATCTGAATCAGGATATTTCTATATCAGGTGGCTTTCGATTTCCTAAAAGTGATTGAATTGAAGAACCAATTTTTCCAAATCTGATGCGCCAAACTTAACTGGCAAGCTTTGGGAATTTCCCACCTCGCTTAATCATGAGTGGCAGCCAATGGAGGGATTTGTAAGCTGGCTGGCTGCGCTTCACCAATGGCAGTTTGTAAAACTCACCGCCATCGAAAGAAACAAGCAAGGGGTCAATCGGCACGAAAGTCAGGACTTGGCTTGAAATCAAATCCCTCATGACCAAGATAAATTCTTCGGACACTTTTGCCATGAGCAGGATGTTTGAGTTTTCTATTCCCTTGGAAGGGAACATGAAGCTGAACTCGCCTGTGATTTCAGGTATCTGGCTCCTAAAGGCATTTAGTGGAAACTCATTTCTTTGCTGAATAAGCTCTAAAATTCGTTCTTTCATATTTTTGATTTTGCTTCAAAAATAGCAGATAGCTTGAAAAAAAGTATTTTTTTTCAAGTTATGCTGAAGTTGTTCACCTAATTAAGGTTCATTACAGCGCCATAATTTGCAACAAATTTAGGGTTAATTTTATTTTTATAATTTTATTTATGTTAAACAAGCAATATAATTACGTTGTCCTGTCCTGAAAATGATTGACCACCAAGTGTGCGTGTGTAGGAAGGAAAGCACCCGTTCCCTGTTCTCCACTGGCAACTCCACAAAACCTTCCCAGCTCCACGCCCGCATGTTTTCTATAAAAATGTTCAAGTAGGTTACCCGCTACTGGCTGGAGCGGGGGCGTTTCATCTGGGGGTGGAGGTATTTTGAGTAGTAACCCAAGCGAGCCTAAATCTTTTACGGCTTAACCCAACAATGTATTTTTCCTCTGAAAGTGGCAGGTGATAGTTCCAATTTCCTGTCAGATATTCAGCATCATCTTGAAGTCGTGCGAGAAGGGCGGCTCGCTACAACACTCCCTTCTCCTTGATTTTTTCCCAAAACCCCTCCCGCTGCCCCTTGCTCACGGGCAGGTCGTGCTTGCCGACGTGTACGGTATTGCCCTCCACGCTGTTGATTTTGTCCAAATTGACGATGTAAGAGCGGTGAATGCGGACGAACTGGCCAGACGGCAACGCCTCCTCCAATTGGCTCATGGACATCAGCGTGACCACCCGCTCGGTAGCGGTGTGGATGCGGACGTACTTCTGCAAGGCTTCGATGAAGAGGATTTCGTAGAAGACCACCTTCACGATTTTGTAGTCAGATTTTACGAAGAAATAAGTGGGTGAAGCCAACGGAACGTCGGCAGGGTTCAAAACCTTGCCGACGTTAGCGCCTCGTTCCAGCCACTCAATGGCTTTACTCACCGCCTTGAAAAACCGCTCGAACTCGATGGGCTTGAGGAGGTAGTCGAGCACGTCAAGCTCGTAGCCTTCGAGGGCATGCTCGGAGTAGGCGGTGGTGAGGATGGTGGCGGGGCGGCGCTTGAGCATCCGCAGGAGTTCCAGCCCCGTGAGGTTGGGCATATTGATGTCGAGGAAGAGGATGTTGGGCTGGTGCTTTTCGAGGGCGAACTTGGCTTCGATGGCGCTGGGGCAGGTCGCCACGAGTTCAAGCTGCGGGATTTTGGCGAGGTGCCGGGCAAGGAGTTCTTGGGCGAGGGTCTCGTCGTCCACGATGATGCAAGTGTGTTTTTTCATGCTTTTTTCAGGTTTAAGCGGAGCGTGACGCTGAATATTTGCCCCTCGCTTTTCATTTCCAATTGATAATTGCCGGGGTAGTTGATTTCGAGTTGGCGGCGCAGGTTGGGCAACCCGATGCCGCCCGGTTCGCTTGCGGAGGCTGAATTCAAAACGCTGTTTTCGGCGGTAAAAACCAAGGAGCCTCCCTCCGAAATTTCAGCGTGGACTTTCACCCAAGCGGTTTCGTCCTGCTCCAAATTGCTGTGTTTCAGGGCGTTCTCAATGATGTTGACAAGGAGCATCGGAGCGATTTGCCAGCCGTTCAGGCTGCCCTCCACGAAAAAGTCCACGTTGCGGGAGCGTGGTTTTTTCAGCAAAAACAGGTCACCGTATTGCCGCAGCGCCTCCATTTCCTTTTTCAAGAACACCCGCTCGTCAGCGCCGTCGTACAATACGTAGCGCAAGATGCCGGAGAGCTTAGCGACCATCGGGGCGGCGTTTTCGTGCCCTTCGAGGGCAAGGGAATAGATGTTGTTCAACGTGTTGAAAATGAAGTGCGGACTGATTTGGGTACGCAGGAATTTGAGTTCAGCCTCCAGTTTTTCGCTCCGCAAAATCAGCTGCCGCTCCCGTTCTTCCTGCCATTGCTTAAAATGCCAGTAGAGGGTGGAAATGAGCAGGAAAAGCAAAGTGTTCAGCAGCATCGAGAACACGTTGCGCCAGCCGCCGATGTCGTAAAAATAGTCTTCCCAGCCCGTACGACAGCCGTCAGGCTCATCACGTACCAACCCAAACGCTTGGTTTTCAACAATTTGGGGATGAGCAAAAATAGATTCAGGTAGATAATGGCGGCATAGGTCAGCAGTTCGAGCAGGGTGCTGCCGATGGCTTCCGACCAATTGTTTTCCAAAAAATGGTAGTCGAAAACGAAGAGGAACATGAACAGCCAGAAGGCGGCGTGCTCTAGTCCTGACTTATTTTTAATTGAAGTAAATGGCAACTCCAGAACGAACGGCTTTTTATCGGAAAAACGCCGGCCATTCCCCATTACTGCCCGCCCGTTCCTTTTCCTTCGGCAATGGTGGAACAAACTTGCAGCGCCCCTTTCGCCCCACCCATTTTTGCGGTGATGAACAACTAAACCCATTCATTTCATCACCAATTTTATCAAAAATGAAGTCATTCAAAATCATGTCCATCACAATTATGGCTTGCGCCACGCTTTTCACCAACTGCAAAAAAGAAGCGGAACTGCTGCCCGAAAACGCAATGGAAACGACCACCGAAGCGTCTGCAAAGCCGAACCCCGACGGCTCGGTCAGCAACCGCAGCATCACCTACACCATGCCCGACGAGACCGCCCCGCACGAGGGCACCTGGCTCCAATTCCCGCACCAATACCAGTACGGCACCACCTACCGCAACCGCCTGATTGACACCTGGGTAGCCATGACGAAGGAACTCCGCACCAGCGAAAAAGTCCATATCATTGCCTACAACACGACGCATAAAAACTGGATTATTAGTAAGTTGCAGGCTGCCAATGTGCCGCTGACCAACGTGGATTTCCGCATCTTCCAGACCAACGACGTGTGGGTGCGTGACAACGGGCCTATCTTCGTAGAGGACAACGGCGGCAACCTGAAAATCGAGGACTGGGGCTTCAACGGCTGGGGCAACCAAGCGCCCTACTCCAAGTGCAACGTCATCCCCACTTCCGTCGCCAACGCCATCGGGATGCCCAAGGTTAACCTGAACGCCACGATGAAAGTAGAGGGCGGTGCCTTCGAGGTGGACGGCAACGGCAGCTTCATGGCCACCCGCAGCTCCATCTTGAACACAAACCGTAACCCCGGCATGACGCAGGCACAGGCGGAGGCGATTTTTGAGACAAACCTCGGCGTCACGAATTTCATCTGGCTCAACGGCGTGCCGGGGCTGGAAATCACAGACATGCACATTGATGGCTTCGCCCGTTTCGGCAACCCGAACACCATCGTCACGATGAACAACGCCGACCTTTTGTATTGGGAGGTGCCGCAAGCGGACATCAACACGCTCTATGCCGCCGAAGATGCGGACGGCAATGCCTACAATTTCGTCCACCTGCCCCTCACACAAAACAACGTGGTGACTGCCTACGGTAAAAACCTTGGCTATAAGGGCAGCTACGTCAATTTTTATGTAGCGAACAACAAGGTGCTGGTTCCGAAATACAACGACCCGAAGGACGCCGTAGCCATCAGTATCTTGCAAGGTCTCTACCCGGGCAAAACGGTGGTGGGGATTGATGTGCGGAACCTGTACGAGAACGGGGGGATGGTGCATTGCGTGACGCAGCAGCAGCCAGAGTGAGGGTGGAACTTCGTCGGAAATTGAGGTTTCCGACGAAGTTCATTTTTTTAGCTCCAGCAGCCTTTTCACCAAAACATATACCCGGGTGGCAGTTCCATTTGGAAACCTATCGGCGGGTGCGGTATCGAGTTTTTCAGCTTGGGAAATGGCGTATTCCGACATCGGGAAAATGGGGGAGAAATCGGGGTTGGAAGGATTGTATGCCCCAAGGTTTGCCCTTATAGCAGCCTTAAAATCATTGCAATTCTGCAATTCGGAGAGCGGCTGCGTGGGTTTTTCCAAATGCAGGTATGGCCACAATTCAAAACATGGATTGCTCAAGATGAGTGTGTATTTTTCCTTTTGCTCACAAGCCTTTGCAATGCTGGAAAGGGTGGCTTCCTTCCACCTGTCCATGTCAATCACCAACCAAACACGGTCATCTTCACCTACGATGCCAAATTCGTCAACGAAATCGTCCGCCCGTTTCAGGACATGGTTGGGGGCGGATTTATGGTCGTCGCCTGTGGGCAAGACCACAACTTTCACTCTCCTGAAGCCGCCGCAAAACTGCTCGAAATACGCACGTTCCGTTTTCTCTCCCTCACAGGCTATCACAAACAAGCTGGCATCCCGGAAGGGCTCGCCCCTTTTGTATGGTCGGTTTTTTCGTTTGCTCATATTGTTTGTTATTACCAGTTTATGTTTTCAAGGCTGGAAAGAAAAGGAATCGCACCAAACCTTCCCTGTAGATATCCACGGCGGATGTCCTTGTCGTAACGGGGCTTGAACTCGCTGAGCGGGTAAATCTTGGACGAACCAGTTTTGTCCTTTTCAACGAACCAAATCTCGTCCTGCCGGAAGAGTTTCAAGTCGAGCAGCCCTGATTCGTGCGTGGTAAAAACCAATTGCCCCTTCGACAACTTGCTGTCGTGCGAGAGGTACATTTCAATCAGTTTTTGTGCCATTTGAGGGTGCATGCTGCGGTTGAACTCGTCCACCACATAGACCTTCTCCTTGAGCATGGTGTCAATGAAGGCTGGGGTAAGTTCTATAAGCCGCTGCGTCCCGTCCGATTCTTCGTAAAAGTCGAAGTCCACCGTATCGCCGTTGCTTTGGTGCCGTGTCATCAACTTGACCGCTTGTGGTTCGCCCGCTTCGTCTAAATACAGTCCGTACTTGATTTCATCCTTGCCCTCGTACTCGTAAACCTCGCCCTTTTCCAACCACTTCAAAATATCCTCTTTTTCTTCTTTTTCGTGCAAGCCGAATAGTTGGCTGACATTGATTTTTTGGGCTTCCACCATTTCTACGCCCGTGTCAATTGCCTTAATGATTTGGTTGGTTTTTTCCCGGTAGGTTTCATTGAACAGGATATTCTCGAAAAGCCCCTCCAATGCTGATTCGGGATAAACGATTTCCAGTACATCCTCAAACCACGAATAAGGCTCTTTCACGTAAACAAGGTCCTTTTCTTTTGCTTCTGTGATGAAGGGTTGGTTGGGGCGAAGCTCCTCCTGATAAATCTCGACCTTGACTTTTTCTTTTTCCGTCTGTAAATACCTCGGGCTTAGTTTGATTACTGTTTTCAAATCGGACGTAGTCTCCCGCTCAAAAACCAGTTCATCCTCCTTTCCAGGGCGGGTCTTGTAGAGCCATTCCTCCATAATCCTTTCTGAAAAAAAAGCGATGCCAAAGGCATAACTGTTGCCGTTGACCACAAACTCGAACTCGAAGCGGGAGGGTTTCTCCTTGCAACTTTTTTCCAGCTTAAAAAAGCGGTGGGGCAGTTTGGATTTTGCAGTATCTGAACCTAATAGCACCAAATCCTTCGCTGCTTCCATTGCGATAGCAAGGTTTGACTTTCCTGCCCCGTTGGCCCCATACAGCGTAGCTACCCTGAGTAAAGACACTCCGGTTTTTGCCTTGCAAACATGCTCCTGATGAATCTTGAAATTGCCAGCAAGCATATTGAACTCTGCCTCATCCCGGAAGGACAGATAGTTTTCGACCACAAAACGTATCAGCATAATGAAGAGATTTTTTCACTTTCAAAAATGAAATTTGGTGCAATTTATATCTTTATCAGGAAAAAATGAATCCTTGAGAGAGGTTATTGCCTTTTGTGGTCAACACAGAGCTATGCAATCGATTTCCATTCGTTCCATTTTCCCCTTCATTCATGGAAAAACCCAATTGCCTTGTTAACCTTTCCACACCTTTGCCCAAAATCTAAAATTCATGAATAAATCACTTTCCCTCATGCTGACACTATTCCTTGCCACCTTTTTCAGCTTCTTCGCCTGCGGCGGCGAGGACGAGGGCGGCACCACGCCCACCGAAACCAATGAAACCGTCTTTTTCAACGGAAAAATCTACACCGTCAACGCTGCCCAGCCTTGGGCGGAGGCGGTTTGGGTAAAAGACGGCGTCATCAAGTTTGTCGGAACGAGCGACGAGGCAAAAAGCATGGCTTCCAAAGACGCCGAACTCGTTGACCTCGAAGGCGCCATGATGATGCCGGGCATCCACGACGTGCACATGCACCCGCTCGAAGCGGCTTCCGAGAACTTCAAGTTCATCCTCGACGATGCTGAGACCGACCCCGAAAACTACGCCGACGATGTAGCGGACGCCCACGCCGACAACCCCGGCACGGGCTGGCTGCTCGGCTGGGGCCACCTCCTCGAAACCGTCCTCGAAGCCGACCGTGACCCGAAGGACATTCTCGACGACGTGGCCCCCGACCGCCCGGTGGGCATCATGGAACAGACCTCGCACTCGCTCTGGTGCAACTCAAAGGCCCTTGAATTGCTGGGGTTCACCGCCGCCTCCCCTGACCCGACCGGGGGCATACTCATGCGCAACGACCAAGGCGAACCCAACGGCATCCTCATTGACAATGCAGGCGAACTGCTCATGGAACTTGCCCTAGTGCCGACTGCACAAAGCATGGAAAACGACTATAACGGCTTGGTGGAATTTGCCCTGCCGGAGCTTGCCAAGCACGGTATCACCTCCGTCTCGGAAGCCCGCACTTTTTGGAAGCGCAACCAGCAGGACACCTGGAAAAAAATCGAGCAGGACGGCAAACTGACCTGCCGCATCAACCTCGGCTTGTGGGCGTACCCGACGGAAGACGACGCTTCGCAAATCGCCGCCATCAAAGCCCTCTTCAGCAACGACCCAAACAAATTGGTGAGAATCAACCAGATAAAAGTTTATTCCGACGGCATCATCCACAACACGACCGCCGCCATGCACGGCGATTATCTGATTGATTATTTTGAACTCGGCACGAACAAAGGATTGAATTATTTCACCGAAAGCCGCCTCGCCCAGTACATCGCTGCGCTGGAGGGCACGGGCTTCGACTTCCACATTCATGCTCTCGGCAACCGGGGCGTTCATGAGAGCCTGAACGCCATCGAGCAGGGCGGCACTTCGGCGGGTAGGCACCGCCTCACCCACGTCGAGTACGTGGATGCAGCGGACATTCCCCGTTTTGCGCAGCTAAATGCCACTGCCGATGCACAGGTGGCTGGCGATTTCACCCAGCCCGACCATTGGCACGAGAACGACTACCTAATCGGCCCGGCGCTGAACAACGCTAACATCCCGCTGAAAAGCCTGAAAAATGCGGGCGCAAGGCTCACCCTCAGCAGCGATTGGGACGTGAGCGAGTTGAACCCCTTCATCGGGATGCAGAACGCCGTGACCCGCACCCCGCAGGAGATTTCATTGGAAGATGCCGTGAAAGCCTATACCCTTAACGCCGCTTACGTGATGCGGCAGGAACAAAAAGTGGGTTCCATCGAAGTGGGAAAGGAGGCTGACCTGATTGTACTCGACCGAAATATTTTTGAAATCCCCGCCAACCAAATCAATGGGACGAAGGTGGATTTGACCTACTTGAAGGGGAAGGTGGTTTTTGAAAGATAGGGGTATGGGTTTCATCGAAATTCATCTAAAAAATAAAGCAAGGGCGTGACTTCGGTTGCGCCCTTGCTTTTTGATTTACCCCATCACCGCCTGCTCCCCCAAAAACGGCTGCCGATACACCCGTTTCCCCGTTGCTTTTTACAGCGCATTGGCCAGTGCGCCAAAGATGGGCTAACTCCACTTAGGGAATTGAATCTAAGGTCCACAGCAGCTCGATGAAGGTTTTAGAAGGTTTGGCATCCAGTGGGGAAAAGCTACCGCAGTAATGTTCAAACACGGAATACTTCCTACCTTTGTCTTGTTACCTAACCCAAGTTGCGGGCATTCGGTAGCACTCCCGAAAGCTTTCGGGATAAGGTTGCCCATTTCACTGCACTTTAGGGCGGCGCTGGCGTGAACGCCAACGAACAGAACAGCCTAAAGGCTGTCCTACCTGGAAAAGGTTTCACCATAACACTGTCATTGAAAATGCTTGAAGTAGCTTGAATCTCCTTTATGAAAAAATTTCTCTTGTTTTTCGGCTTGTGCCTATTGCAGGCCTCCGCTTTCTCCCAGCTCAAATTCGAGCGTGACTTCAACCTCACCCCTGCCCTGTCGAATATTTTCGACTGGACGGAATTCAACGGAAAAGCCTATTTCAACGCCGACGACGGCTATTTTGGCAGGGAGCTTTGGCAGTTCGACCCGGCGACCGAGCAGGCGACCCGCCTCACCGACCTGCGCAAAAAAGGTGGCAGTTCCGACCCGGCTGACCTGATGCCCTATAATGGCAAACTGTACTTCACCGCCGATGCGGACGACGGCTTGAGGCGCCTGTATTTTTTCGACCCGGCAAGCTGGCAGGTCATCGAAGCCGGGGCATCCTTTCTTTTGGAGAACAAGTACCAGAGCGAGATGGCCGTTCACGACGGCAAGCTTTGGATAACGGCAATTTTCAACGGGCAAAAAAACCTTTGGAAGTACGATGCCTCGACGGGCGTTTTCACCGAAATCCCAAAGCCTGCAAACGGACACCCGTTATGGTATTCACCGGAGGTGAAAATCTCCTTCGACGGGAGGCTCTATTTTCAGGCGCACCGGGAGGACGGCAAATTGCAGCTTTGGAGCTATGATGACCAATCGGGCAGCCTCGTTCACGAGCCGACACAGTTCGACAACGAGCCATGGAAGGTTTTAATAATGACAAGCTGTGGCGGCAAGCTGTTTTTTTTCGTGGAAAAGGACTTCACGAAATATTGGTACTTCTATGACGCTGTCGCCGACTCCTGCGTGGCAATTCACGACAATCCGTTGGCAAGCCACGACGATTTTGTTTGTTTTGAGGACAAATTCTGGTTTCAGCACACCATTGGCAAAGCAATCAGTAATTTCAATCCGACGACCGGGCAGCTGACCTTGTTGGACTCCTCCAATACGCCCGGAATGCCACCCTACCAGCATGATTTCAAAGTATTGGACGGCCAGTTTTGGTTCCGGGGGCATGACCCGAGTATTGGCGGCTTAGGCGTATTCCGCTACAATAATGCCTCCGGGCAGGTAGAACCTGTTCCGGGATTTCTTCCCTTGCAAGCCTCGGTCAGCACGCTCATCCGGCAGGGCGACGCTTATTTTGGGTTGGCATTCGACTTGGTGCAGTCCGAGGTGTTCAAATTTTTGCCGGCGGACGACTCCCACGTCCTCGTGGCCGACATCAACAAAAGCAGTGCGGATGGATTTTCGGGTTCCGGGAAAACCTTTTTTCAGCCGTTCGACGGGCGCTTATATTTCAGCGCATCAAACAGCCCCAATAGCTGGCCCACCACGCTTTGGGCAAAGGACTTGCCCGATGGGCAATACAGCAATATCTCGGAGCAGTTGCCGCTGGAAGACCACCCGTATATGAAGTACAAAGCAGAAGTATTTGACGGGCGGCTTTATTTCTCCGGTGCGCACCGGGACAATGAATTTCGCCAACTGGTCAGTTACCAAACAGGCGACGACACGCTCACCTGGCACGGCACCGTGCAACCCACCATCGGATTGCAGGGCACGGTTCCATACTTGTACAACTTGACGGCCCACAATGGCAAGCTGTTTTTCAACACTTGGAAAGATTATATCATTACCCAATTCTTCCAGTTTGACCCCGTCTCACAAAGCATTGAACTTGTGCCGGGCATAGCGCAGGCTACGGGCAACCTCCAGTTTATTTATCAGGACAAACTGTATTGCAATGGAAGTCTGAACGGCGTGTCCGGCAACCACCTTTTTTCATTTGACCTCGCAAGCGGCACCTATACGGAGATAGCGAACGACAGCATCCTGAACAGTCCTTACAGGATGTACCTGCTTGGGGATAAAATTGCGTTTTCGGCTTACGACCCCAGCGTTTTCTTCACAAATTTCATCCGCTTGTACGACCCCGCCACGGGTACTTTCAGCGATGTGTTGCCGCAAGGTTTTTCTACCATTTATATCAAAAACCCCGTGTTGTTTCAGGGCAAATACTGGTATAACCCCGAATACTACGATTCAGGCACCCTTTTTTGGCTCGACCCCGCCACTGGCACCTCCGAACTGGCGCTCGACCTCACGCCTTACGGCTTGGTCGCCACCGGCGAAATGATTGTTTTTGACAACAAGCTCTACTTCGCAGGCAGAACGCTGGAACACGGCGAAGAGCTTTTCGAATACGACCCCGCCACCGGGCTGGTTCGGGCTTATGCCGACATCAATCCCGGCGGCGGCCATGCCTCTCCCAAGGATTTTTTCATTGCTGAAAACCGGCTTTATTTCAACGCCGACGACGGCTGGCGAGGCCGGGAGCTTTGGAGCCTCACCAACTGCTTCGCCCTCACGCTGAACGAAGTGCCCGATTCTTTGGGGCAAAACGGCGGTCAGGTCTCCCTCGACGTGCAGGGCGGTACTGCTCCTTTCATATTCGCTTGGAACAACGGTGCCACCACGCAAAACCTGACCGGGCTGGCTTCCGGCTACTACGAAGCCACTGTGACGGACGCCAACGGCTGCGAAGCAACGGTTTTCACGGTACTGGAAGGCGGGCTGATGGTTAGCGCCAAGGAAGCGGAATTGCCACAAATGAAAATCTACCCGAACCCGACTAATGGCCTGATAAGCATCGAGTTAAGTGAGTTTCAAGAAAACCTAAGCGCCACCTTGTACAGTTTTTCCGGTGTGAAAATGGCAGAGCGGCAACTCGGCAATTTAAAGGAAAACATGGACGTGTCGGGGCTTCCGGCGGGCATGTATTTCTTGGTTGTCAGGGGGGAAACAGGTGGTGTTTTGGCGAGGAAAATTATGGTTGATTAAGCCTAAAGCAGGCTAAATTTCAATAAGTAGTTCATTGAATTTAGTTTAGATTATCTCGCTGGAAGATAGCTGGATAATCAACTGATTTTCAGTCTCTTGCAACAATTATAACAATCCAGCAATTTTCAACAATTACTTATTTTAAAACAAATCAATATGCACCTTTTTACCAAAACCATCTTCGCCCTGCTGCTCGTGGCAGGCTTTTCAGGCAATTCGTTTTCACAAGACTTCATCCTGCTCGCCGAAGACCCCGAGAACGACGAAATAAGCAACGGAAATGAGGACTTAAAGGCGGTTTATTATGCCCTCGATGAGGCAAACGACAGTCTTTGGTTCAAAATCGAGTATTACAACGGCGACGTCACCGGCGACATGGGGCTGGTTTTCGGTATAGATACCAACCTCGTTGCCGACGACGGTCTCACTTGGGACGGTG
>JALOMF010000135.1 GCA_025455635.1 Saprospiraceae bacterium
CCACACGTTTGCCGCCGCTTTTTTTTTATGCTAAAAACTAGGCTTACGGCTTAGGCGCCGGGTCGGGGAACGCCTCGTACATGTTCATCACCCGGTCGTCCTTCTCCCATGCCTTGATGGCTTCGATGGCCTTCACCAGTTCAGCATCTTTGGCCATTATGTCGGCCTTTTTCGCCGCATCGTTTTCTTCCTCGATTTTTCCTGCCAAGGTAGCGTGCATCTCGTTGATGCTCTTCGTCACCATGAACCGCAGCCAGAACATATTGCCTTCGTTCATGGCCACCGCTTTGATTTTATTGGCCGTGCGGAGCATGGCAGCGGCGTCGGCATTTTGCGCCAGCTTCGTGTAGGACTGTATGAAGCCCACCTGGTTGTAGCCCGTCACTTTGCTGAATTTTTCCTCAAAAAAGCTCAAGCGCTGTGGGTCGCCAGCCTCTGAGTAAAGCCCTGCCAGCGCTAGGATGATGCCTTCGTCATCCTCTTTTTCCAGTTTCTTGGCGGTGGTGAGCGCAGCTTCTTTGTCCAGCGCCAGCAGCGTTTCGAGCGCAGCCGACACGACCTTGATGGCAGGGTCTTTTTCCACGGCACGGGCGGCGAGCGGGGCGTACTTCTTGTCCTCCGTGCTGCCCAGCTTGCGCATGGCCGATTCCCGCACGTCGGAGTGGGGGTCTTTTTCGGCCAACACCGCAATGCGGTCTTCCACCTGCCCGTCCAGCACGGCGCTTTCGATGGCAAACAGGCGGAACAGCCAGAACTTGTCGTCCAGCGCACCCTTCACCACGGCCTTGGCCTCCGGCGATTCGCTCTCCACGATTTCGCCCAGCGCCCTGATTTTATGCTGGAAGTTCGAGGCGTTTTTGTATTGGTAAATGTATTCTTCTTGGCTCTTGTCCTCGGTCACATCGGCCAGCAGCACGCCGTCGCCATCGAAGACAATCAGCTCAGGGTCTTTGGCCGCTGGGATTTTGAAGGTCTGTTGGCGTTGGTCAATGCGCAGGTTGTGGCGGGTCACCTTGCCGTCCACGTACACATCCACGCCCACTGGCAGGGTGAAAACGGCAGGCATCTCCTTGGGGTCTTGGGTCTGCACCACAATCACGTTGACCTCCTTCGCCTCCTCGTCATAGTCGTACTCGACCGTCAGGGCTGGCTGGCCTTTTTCAAAAAACCATTGGTTGAAAAACCAGTTGAGGTCTTCCCCGGTCACATCCTCGAAAGCGAGGCGCAGCTCGTCGGCCTCCACTTCCGTAAAGGCATTTTTCTTCAAATAATATTGCAGCGCCGTGAAAAAAGCGTCGTCGCCCACATAGTTGCGGAGCATGTGCAGGATGAGGCCGCCCTTGTTGTAGCTGTGCGCATCGAACATGTCCTCCTTGTTGGCATAGCCGTAGTCAATGAGCGGGTGGATGGCCTGCGCCGCCGACTGCATGTAGCCGTTCATCTCCTGCAAGCGATGGAAATCGGCTTCGTCACGGCCATGTTTTTTCTCCAGCCAGAGGTACTCCGAGTAGTTGGCGAAGCCCTCGTTCAGCGTCAGGTTCGACCAGCTCTCGCAGGTCACGTAGTCGCCGAACCAGTGGTGGAACATCTCGTGCGCCACGATGGTCTCGTTCTGGCGGGCGTCCACCAGTTGGCGGTCGGTGCCCTGCATGAACTCCCCGAAGATGACCGCCGTGGTGTTTTCCATGGCGCCGCTCACGTAGTCACGCACCACCACTTGGGAGTACTTCTGCCAAGGGTAGTTCACGCCCAGTTTGTCCGAAAAAAACTGGAGCATCTCCGGCGTGTGGGGGAAGATGTTCTTGGCGTATTTCTCGAATTTCGGCTCCACGTAGTAATCCACGGGCTTGCCGTTCCATTTTTCGCTCACCACTGCGAACTCGCCGACCGCAATCATGACGAGGTATGGGGCATGTGGCATGTCCATTTTCCAGTGGTCGGTGCGGGTGCCGTCGGTGTTTTTTTTCGAGGAAACGAGGACGCCGTTCGAGAGGGTCTTGAAGCGGTCTTCGACGGTGAGGGTGATTTCGTTGGTGGCCCGCTCGTTGGGTTTGTCAATGGTCGGGAACCAGCGGGAGTTGTTCTCCGTCTCGCCCTGCGTCCAGATTTGCTGCGGCTTGTCGCCCTCTTCCTTGCGGGGGTTGATGAAGAAAAGCCCCTTGTCGGAGGTGATGGCGGCGCTGCCACCCGATGCGGCGGGCGTGGCCGTGTAGTCTAGGTAGAGCTTGTACTCTTGGTTTCGGGTATAAGTTTTGCCGAGGTGGATGGTCACTTGGCTGCTGTCATAGTCGTACTTGAGCTGCTCGGCGCTGCCCTCCAGGTTGATTTTGTGAAACTGGAAGCCCTTGGCATCCAGCACCACCTTGTCGGTTGGGTAAAAATAGGGTTTGAGCGTGAGCGTGGCCTTGCCCATCACCTGTTCCTTTGCCCAATCGAAGCGCAGGTCGAGCTTGGTGTGCAGCAAGTCGGCTTCCCGCTTGGCAGAGGCGTTGTAGGGCCGCTCGGTGAAGTCAACAGGCTCCTCGCCCATTTCATCGAGGGAGATGGGGTCGCCCTCGTACTCAGAAGGGGCGGTGATGGTGAGCGTGTCAAGGTTGACGTACTCCGTTTCGGGCAACAGGATGGCCGAATATTTTTTGGGCGCACAGCTCCAAATCAAGGAGATGGCCAAAAGCAGGAACACAGATTTTTTCATTGAAATGTTTTTTCTGAAAGGCATTTGCATTTGCCCGGCGCAGCCGGATGCGGGCTGTTGGAAGGCGGGCAAAGATAGGCAGAATGTAGGTTTGTGAAAACTTGATTTTGAGCATGCTAGAACGCATTGATACCTAACGTTAGGTATGTGCCGCTCCAAAAAAATCGTGATTTTGACGAAAGTCACCCTATTTCTAAACAAGCTGCCTTACTTTTGGCTTGTCTAAATTTAATCTAAATAGCGACAAGCGACTGACCAAACCAAAACCACAAGAAAATGTCCAACTCCGTCACTCAACTCAAGGAAGGCATCAGTGGCCGAATTTCCCACTTCACCGATGACCACGTGGCTGGCAAGCTGATGACGATGGGCGTCATGCCCGGCAGCAGGGTCAGGGTCGTGCGGGTCGCACCGCTCAACGGCGGCTACTACCTCAAAGTGGATGGCATGAGCATCGTGGTGCGCAGCAACGAGGCCCACAACATCATGACGATACAGGACAAGGAATGAACACCATCGCACTTGCAGGGAACCCTAACAGCGGCAAATCCTCGCTTTTCAACCAGCTCACTGGCCTTCGGCAAAAAGTGGCCAACTTCCCCGGCGTGACCGTGGAGAAGAAGTCAGGCAAGATGCAACTGCCTGCTGGTGAGGACGTTATGCTCGTTGACTTCCCTGGGGCATACAGCCTTTATCCCAATTCAGAAGACGAGCGGGTCGTGCTCAATGTGCTCGCCAACCCCCAAGACCCCGACTTCCCCGATGCCGTGGTCTATGTCGCCGACCTCACCAACCTCGAAAAGCACCTCCTGCTGCTCACGCAAATAAAAGACCTCGGCCTGCCCTGCCTACTGGCGCTCAACATGGCCGACACCGCCCAGCAGCAGGGCATCAGCGTGGACGAAAAGCGCTTGGCCAGCCTTCTCCAAATGCCCGTGCTGACCGTGAGCGGGCGCACCGGCTACCATATTGCGGAGCTGAAACAAGCCATCGCCGACCTGCTACGCCCCGTGCAAGCTGGCCATGAAAATGCCGCCACACAACTCTACCAACCGGGGCCTACCGAAGCGGCTACCCTGCGCCGGGTGCAGCAGGCACTGGGCATCGAAAACCCCTACCGGGCGCTGCTGACGGCGCACCACGCCGAGCGGCTGCCGCACCTAGCAGCTGATGAGCGCAGCGCAGTTGCCAGCATTTGCGAAGCAGAAAACTTCCAGAGCCTGCGGCTGCAAATCGCTGAGACGATGCACCGCTTCGCCATCTTCACGCCCGTGCTGCAAGCTGGCGTGACCAAAAAGGCAGAAGAAAACAGCCTCAGCGACCGCCTCGATGCCGTCTTCACGCACCGCATTTTTGCGCCGCTGATTTTCTTCGCAACGATGTTCGTCGTGTTCCAGGCCGTGTTCGCTTGGGCCTCCTACCCGATGGACTGGATAGAAATGGGCTTTGGCTGGGCCGCCGAGTCGCTCAAGCAAGTGTTGCCAGCGGGCTTGCTCACCAGCCTCCTCACCGATGGCCTGCTGGCCGGGTTGGGTGGCATCGTGGTGTTCGTGCCGCAGATTGCCATCCTGTTTTTCCTCATCACCTTGCTGGAGGAAGTGGGCTACATGTCCCGTGCGGTGTTCATCTTCGACAAGCTCATGCAACAGTTCGGGCTGAACGGGCGCAGCGTGGTGGCGCTCGTGTCGGGCGGGGCCTGCGCCATCCCGGCCATCATGAGCACCCGCACCATCGGCAACTGGAAGGAGCGCCTCATCACCATCCTCGTCACCCCGCTCATCAGCTGCTCCGCCAGGATTCCGGTTTACACGGTGCTGATAGGCTTCGTGGTGCCGCCCGACCGGGTGCTCGGCCTGTTCAATGCGCAGGGGCTGGCCTTCATGGGGCTTTACTTGCTGGGCATCGTGGCGGCCTTGGGGTCGGCTTGGGTGTTCAAGAAAATACTGAAATCGAGCGACCCCTCGTGGCTGATGATGCAGCTGCCGCCGTACCGACTGCCCGTATGGCGCAACGTGTGGCAGACGATTTGGGAGAAAACCTCGGCCTTCGTGCTGGGGGCGGGCAAGGTCATCTTGGTGGCCAGCGTCGTGCTTTGGGGCTTGGCCAGTTTTGGGCCTTCGGCCAAAATGGAGGCTGCAAAGGCGGCTGCCACCAGCATTGCGGAGCAAAAAAACCTGACGGAAAGCGACAGTGCCGACCTCGTGGCGGCCTACAAGATAGAGGCGAGCTTTGCCGGGCACCTCGGCAAGTTCATCGAGCCGGTCATCCGGCCATTGGGCTTCGACTGGAAAATCGGCATAGCGCTCATCACCTCGTTTGCCGCACGGGAAGTGTTCGTGGCCACGATGGCCACCATCTACAGCATCGGCAGCACCGACGACGAGGCCACCATCCACAGCCGCCTCGCCGAGGCCCGCAACCCGCAGACCGGGGCCAAGGTGTACACCACCGCCACGGCTGCCTCGCTGCTCATTTTCTATGTTTTTGCGCTGCAATGCATGAGCACCTTGGCCGTGGTGAAGCGGGAGACAGGCGGCTGGAAATGGCCCATCGTGCAGTTCCTGTTCATGGGGCTGATGGCTTATTTGGGCAGCTGGGTGGTGTATAGCTTGATGAGTTGACACTTGGTTTTTTCCTGTATTTTCTGCTATTTTTGTGAAATGAAGTACAACAGAATTACTATCAATCCAATGCAAATGGATGGTATGCCTTGCATAAGAGGTATGCGGATTCCCGTTGCAACTATCATAAACATGGTTGCCCAAGATATTAGCCGGGAAGACATTCTTCGCTTTTACCCTGATTTGGAAAAAGAGGACATTCAAGAGGCACTTGAATTTGCGGCTGATATGGTACGGGAAAGAACTTTGCCGCTCATCACCTCCAATGCAGCATGAAATTCCTTATTGACAACGCCATCTCCCATTTCGTTGCTGAGGAACTGACCAAACTTGGACATGATGCGATTCATGTTAGGGATATTGGCATCCAACATGCCAAGGACGAAGTAATCTTCAATGCTGCATTTGACAGCAACCGAACCATCATCACTGCCGATACCGATTTTTCATTCTTACTTTCTGTTTGGAGGAAGAATAAACCATCTGTTATTACCTTTCGGAAGGGGGCAGAAAGCAATCCCTTTGAACAAGTGGCCTTGTTGAAACTCAACCTCAGCAACGATGTTTTTGACGCCATCGAGAATGAGAGCATTATCATTATAGAGCCATTTCGAATGAGGATTCGACCGTTACCCTTGGGGTAACTTTCCATATCTCTCCTAGATTTTTTCAAAAAAAACCATGCCTTTTGGTGATTCTTGTCAAGGAATCGCTACCTTCGTTACCATTGTTGTATCTTTGCAACAAGTTTTATTCGTTCTACATTCGTTCGCTAAGAAGTACTGCACACAAAAGTTCGCTGGTCTATGACTTATAACAGCATCCTTGAAACGATTGGGCGCACACCGCTCATTCGTCTCAACCGAATTACGCAGACCATTGCTCCCACTGTCTATGTCAAGTGTGAAGGTTTCAACCCTGGCCAGTCGGCCAAGGACCGCATCGCCTTGCACATGATTGAGGACGCCGAGCGCACGGGCAGGCTTCACCCCGGTGGCACGCTCATCGAGGCAACGAGTGGCAACACGGGCTTCAGCCTCGCCATGGTAGCCGCCGTGAAAGGCTACAAGTGCGTACTGACACTTACCAGCAAGGTTTCCAAGGAAAAGATTGACTGCCTGCAAGCCATGGGCGCCGAGGTCATCATTTGCCCCAAAGAGGCGAAGCCCGAAGACCCCCGCTCCTACTATAAGGTGGCCGAGCGCAAGGCACGGGAGATACCCAACTCGCTGTACATCAACCAGAACTTCAACACCGAGAACGCACGGGCGCACTACCTGAGCACTGGCCCCGAAATCTGGGAACAGACCGAGGGCAAAATCACGGCGCTCATCGCCAGCACGGGAACGGGCGGCACCCTGAGCGGCACGGCGCAGTACCTCAAGGAGAAAGACCCGAAGGTGCGCATCATCGGCGTGGATGCCTACGGCTCGGCCTTGCAGAAGTACCACGAGACCGGGGAGTACGACGAGAAAGAGATTTACAGCTATGAAATCGAGGGCACGGGCAAGAACATCATCCCTGCCAACTGCAATTTCGAGCTGATTGACAAGTTCGTGAAAGTGACCGACCGGGAGAGCGCCCTGCGCACCCGTGAGTTGGCACTGATGGAAGGAATCTTCGCTGGCTACTCCAGCGGGGGCTGCATCCAGGCCCTGCTCCAAATCCAGGATGAGTTCACGAAGGACGACGTGGTGGTGCTCATACTGCCCGACCACGGCAGCAAGTACCTCGGCAAGGTGTTCAACGATGCCTGGATGGAGTCGAAGGGCTTCCTCACCGATGTTTACGAAGAAATGGAAGAGCCGCTGCCATTGCCAGCGTTCATACCGAGCATCTGAGCCTAGCGCTGCTCGGCAGGGAAAAGCCGCTTCTGGACTGGGGTCTGGGGGCGGCTTTTTTTATTGGGGAAATTGTGGGATAGGTAGGTGTGGAACCTAGGGGCAGCGGAAGTTGGAGGCGATTAGTAGCTTTCAAGAATCATTTGCATGGCGGGAATGCCTAGTTCTTTTTCAAGGGCGGTGGCAAAGCTGAGTTCTTGGCGATGCTTTTTCAAGTATTCCAAAAACTCCGTTTCAGTGTTCCAACTCCTTAATTGTTTGACACGGCCAATATGCTTTCTCCGGTCTTCCGACACTTCATATTTATTGAACCCGAGAAACTCAACCAGGTTTTCAGCCTCCTTGTCACCCTCATTTACACACTTGAATATACCACCTTCGTAGCAAATCCGGTCGTGCAAGTCTGTTGCGTGCGGTTCTAGTATCGGCAAATAAGGCGCAATCTTCTTGGGCTTGTGTGCATCCATCCATGAATGGGCGGCATACAAATTCATATAGTCGTCTTCCTTCTCTGGGTTCTCACCTTTGGGGTAAAAATGCTCGATATTGCAACTATCTGATTGTTTCACAAACCGCTCTGAATATGCACAAAACCCATATTGCTCCCGCAACAAGCCCTTGCGAAGCGCATCCCGCTCTTTCACCTCGGAATAGCGGAGTTGGGTCAATGCCGATTGTGGGTTCTTTTTAAGAAACTGCATCTGCCGCAAAATTGTAGTCACTGCCTATCTGCATGAACTCCTCTATCATGCTGTTCTTTTTTGCTGGGTCGTGTTCCAAGGGTATCAACGTTTTCAGTTCGATATAGCGCTCCCATTTTGTTACCCCCTCCCTGCCGAGGATGCTGCGAATCCCGAAGTCTTTTATCAATATATCGTTCGGGTCATCGCCCACCGGGGTCGTGCCACGACGGACTTTCACATGACCCGTGCCTTCCTCAAACTCTAGGATAAACCGCTCATACGGCTGGAACTGCGCAGCTATAATGGGGTTATGTGTGGCCATGAATATTTGTGTGTTCTTAGCTGTATCAACATAAGTATCTACAAGGCCATACAAGAAATCAGGGAAAAGACTGTTCTCCGGCTCGTCCACCAATAGGAAGCCGCTTTCTATATTTCGGTTAAAATACAGGGCGAAGATATGGCCGAGCTTGAAGATGAAATTGCGGATGCCAGTGCTGAGTTGGTTATAACCGATATGCTCTTTTGAGTTTTTGAGGCGGATATAGGCTTGGAGGTTGTCGGTTAATTGGATGGGGTTTTTGGCACCTTCATAGTCAAATTCGAGACCTGCTTTGGCAAGGATTTTATTCCAGAAATCGGATAATGATTTTAAAATATCGGGATGCTGTTTTTCAAACAATTCACGGACTTCTTTTACGGTTTTTATCTGGTTTTCAGGGAGAGATTCAAAGGTGCGGAAGTCGTTTTCACGTTTTTTTAGGTGGTAGATTAAAAGTTTCCAGAATTCTTCAACTGTGCCATTAGATACAATATTGGTGATAGGGAATTTTTCAAATAACGAAAGAGACTTATCTAAAGAAACAGGGGGAACGTCATTAAAATTAACATAAGAATTGTACTGAGATTCTGATGGACAATAAATCAAGAAATCTCTTTCATTTTCAGCATTTTGATTAGCGAAATGTGCTCGAACATCATCTTTTAAATAATTAGAAATACTATTAACAAAAAGGCCATGCTTTAAAAAATTCAATACATCTCTAAAAGAGTTTCCTTCTTCAATTGAAGCGTCTAATCCCATTTTAGCATTGGGTATCCAGTAATATGAATTTGAGTCAATTTTTAATTTTATTGCTGTCTTTTGCCAAAATGGAATGGCTCCATTTAAAGGAGCGGACAATTGAGTATACACCCCCTGCAACAACGTCGATTTCCCCGTCCCATTCCCCCCAATAAAGCACACCTTGTCCAGCGGCTCGCCTGCCCGCTCATGCCTTTCCGGGTAAGTCAGGTCAAGGTCAAAGTCCTTGAACTGCTGAAAGTCGGGTATGATAAGGCGGCTGATTTTCAT
>JALOMF010000136.1 GCA_025455635.1 Saprospiraceae bacterium
CCATAATTTGCGCTGCTTGTGCAGGAAACGGCTTGGTTTTTCACCTAATCGGGGGGCCTGCACTTGCATGTTTTTCCAATTTGTTTTTTTTGTAAAAAATTGATTTTCAAACAATTGTGCGTAATTGATGAAGAACACGGCAATCAACAGAGTGGTAGTTTTGGGCGCTTTGGCCATCATTGGCATCATAGCCATCCAGGCTTACCTGCTCATGAACACCTGGAACGCCGAAGAGAAAGACCATCAAGAAAAAGTGTCGATTGCCCTTCAGGGGGTGGCCAAGGAGTTTGAGAAATTGGGCAGCACGCCCCCGGCCTACAACATCATTAGCCAAGTGACCACCAACTACTGGGTGGTGAACATCAACGACGACATCAACCCCAAGAACTTGGAGCACTTCCTGCGCCTAGAGCTGGAGAGCATCGGCCTCCGGGAGGATTTTGAATACGGCATCTACGACTGCGACTCCCGGAAAATGGTCTATGGGAAGTACATTGACTACGATGCCAAGGCTGAAAACCCCAAGCCCATAGCCGCCAAGGGCGACCACATGCCCGTGCACGAGGAGTACCAGCACTATTTCGGCATCCGGTTCCCCAACCGCAACTCGCAGATACTCAGCAACATGCGCCTGACGCTCATCTTCTCAGGTATTTTGTTGGTCACCATCCTGTTTTTCCTTTACGCCATTTCCATCATCCTACGGCAAAAACGCCTCTCGGAAATGCAGAAGGACTTCATCAACAACATGACCCATGAGTTCAAAACGCCCATTTCTACCATCCGCATCAGCACCGATGTGTTCCTGAAAAGCCCTGAAATCATGGCCAGCCAGCGGCTGACGCAGTACGCCAACATCATTCAGGAGCAAAACTCGAGGCTGAACAACCAAGTGGAAAAAGTACTGCAACTGGCCAAAATCGAGCGGGACAATTTCCAGCTGAACTTGGAAGAGACCGACCTTCATGGGCTTGTGCAAGGAGTGCTGGACAGCATCAGGGTGCAAGTGGAGAAGCAGGGCGGCGCCCTCCACTGCGAGCTATTGGCCAAGTCGCCCATCATCAAGGCCGATAAGCTGCACTTGACCAATATCTTGCACAACCTCGTGGACAACGCAACGAAATACTGCAAGGACACAGCCAGTATTTTGCTGAAAACACAGAACATTGCCAACGGAAAAATCCAAGTGCAGGTAATTGACAACGGCATCGGTATTTCAAAAGAAGACCTCGGGAAGGTATTTGAAAAATTCTACCGGGTGCCCACTGGCAATGTACACAATGTCAAGGGTTTTGGCCTCGGGCTTTTTTACACGAAGAATATTTGCGAAGCGCACGGCTGGAAAATCGGCATCGAAAGCGAACTTGGCAAAGGAACAACCGTAACGATAATTATATAAAAAGTTGGCAGTTCGCTAGTGGGAAGTGGGCCTTGGAATCCATTACTCTCCAAGCCCAAAGACGTTCACTGACCATTAGTCCATTTTGGCTGCGAACTGAGTGCCAACTGGCGAACTGCCAACTAATATATTGCAACATGAAACCACACCTGCTCTACGTTGAAGATGATGAAAGCCTCGGCTTCGTGACCAAGGACAACCTTGAAATGCAAGGCTACCAGATCACGCACTGCACAGATGGCAAATCGGCACTTGAGACTGCCAAGTCTGGCATTTTTGACCTCTGCATCCTTGACGTGATGCTGCCCGAAATGGACGGCTTCACGCTTGCCGAGGAAATCCGTCGGTTCAATGCCGAAATACCCATCATCTTCCTTTCGGCCAAGTCGCTGAAGGAAGACAAGATAAAGGGGTTGCGGCTCGGCGGCGATGACTATATCACCAAGCCGTTCAGCATTGAAGAACTGATACTGAAGGTAGAGGTGTTCCTGCGGCGGAAAAGCGTATCGGCAAATGCGCCAAAACCCACGATTTACCGTTTCGGCTGCTACGAATTTGACTACAAAAACCTCGGCCTCACCTGCAAAGGCAGCACCGAGACCCTCACCCAGCGGGAGGCCGACCTGCTCAAATACCTGCTCGACAACCCCAACCAAGTCGTCAAGCGCTCCGACATACTCGAAAAACTCTGGGGCGAGGACGACTATTTCATGGGGCGCAGCCTGGATGTGTTCATCTCACGCTTGCGCAAATACCTGCGTCACGACGAAAACCTGAAAGTGGAGAACATTCACGGGGTCGGATTTAGATTTAATATGTGATTTTTAAATTCTTGGCACGGTTCTTGCAAAAAATACACCGAACATCCGAAGGAAGAGCAACCCGGAAGGGACTTTTATTTTCGTTTTTTAGGTGATTAAACCTACTAGAGAAACTGTGAACAACGAGGGCCGAAGCAAGGCCGACACTCCCACACACTCCCAATATTTTTCTCCACAGTTTTTTGGCAGGCATCACGTATCAATTTTCCACACCACACCGCACACCTGAGACCCACAGCTTGGCCACGTTGCCAACCGTGCACCTTTTTGCCCACACCCAATTTAACTTTTAGGAAAAAAACATCGGTCAGTTCGGCTTTTCCGTGAACTAGCTCAATGGTTTTGCTTCGCAAGTCGTGGCATTGACTAGGCAGTATCAGCCTTCGTGAACCTATTTTCAACCCTTGTCAACCAAAGACTTTAGTCGGTTTCAAATTCGGTGCAGGCACTCTTCAAAAAGTGACCCTGCACTTTTTTCCCAGAGCCGGGCAGCGGCCCCGTTCCGGGAAAGAAAAGAAAGCTGATTGCATCCTAAAAACCGGATGCCCCCTATTCCCGGAAAGTGGTCGGAAGCAATGCCCCCCTTAGGCTTCCGGCTGCTTTTTTTAGGGGAATTGGGGAAAATCAGTTGAATTGGGAGAGCACTACGAATTCAACTTCACTCAATCTCCCGGTTCACCCAGCCTCCTCCTCCGCAAACAGTGCCGCAGCAATTCCGTCGGCCAAGAACCTGCCCGACCTGGTAAGCCTGAACACATCGCCCTGTCGCTCCGCCGAACCATCTTCCAAGAACGGTTTTACGCCTTCGGCAAATGCTGCCTCAAAACCTAAGTCCTTGATTTTCAACAAGCTGCATCCCCATTTTGTGCGCAGCCCCGTCATTACGTACTCGTTGTATCGTTGAGTGGGAGTGAGCACCTCCAGTCCGATATCCAGTGCCCCGCCATCCAGCGCACGCACGTAGGAGGCATTGTTGGACACGTTCCATTGGCGGCTAGTGCCGTTGAAAGAGTGCGCCGAGGGGCCAACCCCAAGATATTTTTTGCCCTGCCAATAGGAAGAATTGTGGCGGGAGTGCCAGCCGGGCAGCGCAAAATTGCTGATTTCGTAATGCTCGTAGCCAGCATGTGCGGTCATGTCCATCAACAGCTCGAATTGCTGGGCGGCGTGCTCATCGTCAACGGGCTGTGCAACGCCTTTTTTGACTTGATGGGCAAGTGCCGTCTTTGGCTCCACAGTGAGGCAGTAGCAGGACAGGTGCTGGATATTCAGCGCAAACGCTTGCTTCAGGTTGGACACCCACTGCTCGTGGGAGGTGGTAGGCGAGCCGTAGATGAGGTCAATTGTCAGGTTTTCAAAACCCGCCTGCTGTGCCTGCTGGATGCTGGCGAGAGCCTCGGTGGCATCGTGCGCCCGGTGCATGAACCGTAGGTCAGCTTCCGAGAATGATTGTACGCCGATGCTCAGGCGGTTGATGGGCGTCGTGCGCAACTCATTGATTTTCAGTGCAGTGAGGTCGTCTGGATTAGCTTCGAGGGTCACTTCTAGGCTGCCGCTCGCCACTGGGTAGCGCTTGAATATTTCATTGAAAACCAAATCGAGGTCATGCTGGCTGAGCAGCGAGGGGGTGCCGCCGCCGAAATAAATCGTTTCGAGCGGCTCGCCGGATAGGTAGTCCTTTTGTAACCTCAGCTCTTGCAGGAGCGCCGCCACTACCGCATCCTTGTTTTTCAGCGAAGTGGAAAAATGGAAATTACAGTAGTGGCAGGCTTGTTTGCAAAACGGGATATGTAGGTAAAGCCCCGCCATCAAAAATCCACCAGTTCCACGTCGAAGGCTATCACGGTGCGGCCTGGGATGCTACCCTGCCCACTATTGCCATAGGCGAGGGCGGAGGGGATGAATAGCTTTCCCTTGCCGCCTTTCTTGAATAGCGGAATTCCTTCTGTCCAGCCCTCTATCACGTTCTGTAGAGAAAAAGTGATGGGCGTTCCGTTGGTCTGGTCAAACACGCCGCCGTCCAAGAAATAGCCTTTGTAATTTACGGTGACCTCGGAAGTGGCGCTTGGGTGGCCGCCAGTGCCTTCCTCTTCAATGATGTAGTGCAGCCCAGATGCCGTTGACTGGGCAGTGAGGTTGTTATCGGCGAGGTAGTCCTCGATTTTTTTGATGTCGGTTTTCAATTGTTCTTCCGCCGAAATGGGGTCGGGGATGCAGCCTGCCACAAGGCCGAATGCAAGAATGAAAAATGGAATGGAAAAAAATCTGCTCATCTTTTAGTTTGTTTTTGACTGTAAAATTAGGACAACTCTGGTTGATGAGAACGAAACTTTGCCAATTTGTGCTGTGTCGGGCTTTGCATAGCGGCTTGATTATCTGTGGTTTAAAAACGGAGGACGAAAAATGAGCTGAAATTCAAGCAGTTATGAAAAATATTTTTCAAAAAAATCAAACAGTTGGGTTGAAAATCAACCAAACGGGATTACCTTTGCACCCGCCTTTGAAAAAGGTGTTTAGGTTAAAAATTTTATCACAGTTTAAACGCATAAAATCGTGAATACTCGGAGTTACAACACCGTGTCGGCGAAGAAAGAAGAGGTTAAGCGTAGCTGGTACGTGGTGGATGCCACCAACCAGACTGCTGGCCGCCTGTTTTCCCGCATTGCGGCAGTGCTGAGGGGCAAGCATAAGCCTGACTTTACCCCGCACGTTGACACTGGTGACAACGTCATCGTGCTCAACGCGGACAAGATTCGCTTTACCGGCAAGAAGCTGGACCAAAAAGAGTTCCTGCGCTACACGGGCTACCCCGGTGGCCTCAAAAGGGAAACTGCCCGCAACCTCCTCGGCCGCAAGCCAGAGTCAGTTATTGAAATCGGTGTTCGCGGCATGTTGCCAAAAACAAAGTTGGGGAACGCTCAAATCAAGAAGCTTTTCGTGTACAACACTGAGGACCACCCTCATCAGGCACAGAAGCCCCAACCATTTAACTTCTAACAAGGAAATATTTCAAACATGGAAATGATAAATGCCATAGGGAGAAGGAAGGCCTCTGTAGCGAGGGTGTACCTCACCAAAGGTGAGGGCAACATCAGCGTAAACGGCAAGGACTACAAGGAGTACTTCCCGCAAACCCATATTCAGGGAGCAATCACTGAGCCGTTCATCACCGTCAACTTGGAGAGCAACCTTTACAACCTCAACGTCAACGTTGATGGTGGTGGCTACAAAGGACAAGCAGAAGCTACCCGCATGGGCATCAGCCGTGCGCTGGTGAAGCTGAACGCAGACTTCCGCAAGCCACTCAAGGACAAGAAGTTGCTGACCCGTGACGCCCGCGAAGTCGAGCGCAAAAAATACGGTAAACCTAAAGCAAGGAGGAGCTTCCAGTTCTCCAAACGTTAATTCGGCTATTGGCATTTGGTTGTTGGCGCTCTGTTGCCCAACGGCCAAAAGCCAAATGCTAAAAGCAATTTAAAAAAAATGGCAAAACCATCATATCAAGATTTGCTCGATGCAGGGGTTCACTTTGGCCACATGCGCAAAAAATGGAACCCGAAAATGGCGCCCTATATCTTTATGGAGCGCAAAGGCATCCACATCATTGACCTGAATAAGACTTTGGAAGGACTGGATCGCGCCGCCAACGCCATGCGCGCCATTGCCAAGTCTGGCCGTAAGATTTTGTTCGTGGCCACCAAAAAGCAGGCCCGCGACATCGTGGCCAAAGCTGCCGAGTCGGTCGGCATGCCTTACGTAACCGACCGCTGGTTGGGTGGCATGATGACCAACTTCGCTACCATCAAGCGTTCTGTGAAAAAAATGCAGAACATCGAGCGAATGCTCTCCGATGGCACCGCTGCCAGCATGACCAAAAAGGAGCGCCTCACGCTCGACCGTGAGCGCATCAAATTGGACAAGGTATTCGGTGGTATCGAACAATTGGGCCGCCTTCCTGCTGCCATCTTCGTGGTGGACATCCAGCATGAGCACTTGGCACTGGCAGAGGCTCACCGCTTGGGCATCCGCACCTTCGCCATGGTGGACACCAACTCCGACCCTAACAAAGTTGACTTCGCTATCCCAGCCAACGACGATGCTTCTAAGTCAATCGGAATCATCTCGGCTTATTTGGTGGAAGCCATTCGTGAAGGTTTGGAAGACCGTGGCACCAAGGCAGAAGAGAAGGAAGCCGAAGCAGCAGTTGAAGCTTGAAACTCGCTCAACACAGGGTCAGTCCCTGACCATTCAAATGGATAGGTGCGGCCGTGTCCCGTCAGGCTAGCTTCGGTGTTAGATGCGAGGGATTTAGCCATAACCTGTCATCATTTTAACCAATTAATATTCAATAAAATGACTGTTACATTATCAGCTGCCGATGTAAAAAAGCTCCGTGACATGACGGGCGCAGGCATGATGGATTGCAAGAAAGCCCTCGAAGAAGCGGGTGGCGATTTCGATAAAGCAGTGGAAGTGCTGCGCAAACAAGGCCAAAAACTTTCGCTCAAGCGTGCTGACCGTGAGGCGAAAGAAGGTGCAGTTATCGCCATGACTTCACACAACCGCAACAACGGTGTACTCGTGCGCCTTAGCTGTGAAACGGACTTCGTTGCCAAAAACGAAGATTTCGTGAACTTCGCCAAGAGCATCACCGAGCTTGCCCTCAAGCACCTCCCAGCCGACACCGAGGCACTGCTTGCACTTCCTTACGAAGGCACCCTGACCATCGGCGAGAAAATCACGGAGCAAGTTGGCGTTATCGGCGAAAAAGTAGAGGTAAGCCACTACTCGAAGCTGGAAACTGCCGCTGGCCAAGGCCAGGTGCTTCCTTACATCCACATGGGCAACCGTGCGGGCGTAATCGTGGCACTGAACCTCGAAGGCCCGGAATACATGGACGCAGGCAAGAACGTGGCCATGCAGATTGCAGCCATGCGCCCTGTGGCACTGGACAAGGATGGCGTTTCTGCCGACTTGATTGAAAAGGAAATTGAAATTGGCAAGGAACAGGCCCGCCAAGAAGGCAAGCCAGAAGCCATGCTAGAAAAAATTGCCATCGGCAAGCTCAACAAGTTCTACCAAGAGAGCACCCTGCTCAACCAATCTTATGTTAAGGATGGTAAGTTTACGGTAGCCCAATACTTGGAGAGCCTCCACAAAGATTTGACGGTCACTGCTTTCAAGCACGTCGAATTGGGCTAATAGCCCGAAGCTATGAAAGGCGAATTAAGCAATTAATTCGCCTTTTTTTATGCCCCTGCATTTCGTTCCGCTATTTTCGCCCCCGGTCAATATTTCAAATAGACAAACTTATGGCAATCAAGTACAAGCGCATTATGCTGAAACTGAGCGGTGAATCGCTCATGGGCAGCCAAAAATACGGCATCGAAGCTTCCATGCTGTTTCATTACGCCAAGCAAATCAAGGAACTGGTGGCAATGGGCGTAGAGGTGGCAGTAGTCATTGGTGGCGGTAATATTTTCAGGGGGCTGCAAGCCTCGCAGTCCGGCATTGACAGGGTACAGGGCGACTATATGGGCATGTTGGCCACCGTCATCAACGGCATGGCCCTGCAAAGCGCATTGGAGACCGAGGGCGTTTTCACCCGGCTTATCTCCGCTATAAAAATGGACCAGATTGCGGAGCCTTACATCCGCCGTCGGGCGGTGCGGCACCTCGAAAAAGGGCGGGTCGTCTTATTCTCTGGCGGCACTGGCAATCCCTATTTCACCACCGACTCGGCAGCGGCACTGCGTGCCAACGAGGTGAGCGCCGACGTGATTCTGAAAGGCACCCGCGTGGACGGAATCTACAGCGCCGACCCTGAAAAAGACCCCACTGCCACGAAATTCGACCACCTCACCTTCAACCAAGCCATCAGCATGGGCCTCGGCGTCATGGACATGACAGCCTTCACCATCTGCCAAGAGAACAACGTGCCCATCATCGTTTTTGACATTAACAATGCCGACAACCTCAAGCGCATCGTGGCGGGCGAGAAAGTGGGTACGCTGGTGGAGGCGGAGTAGGGTAGTTCGGCAGTTCGGCAGCGGGCAGTCGGCAGGCAGTTGACAGCTTACCCGCCGGGGTGGGTTGTTTTTAGCTTGTGCCGAATGAACGGCAAGAGGCTTTTGGGCTACAAGATTGCCCCACTGCCCACTGCAAACTTTCTCTTAATGCATCGCCATCGCAATCGTGGCCATGCTTACCCTAGTGCCCGGCACCTCCAGCAGTTTATTGGCGCAGACCTCCAGCGTTGCGCCCGTTGTGAGCACATCATCCACCAGCAGGATGTGCTTGCCTTCCAAGGCTTTCGGCTTGTTGACGACAAAGATTTCCCCCACGTTTTTGAGCCTCGACTCCCTCGACTGCTTGGTCAGCGAAGCCGAGTGTACCGTCCTCTTCATGCCATTGCCCATGCAGGGCCTACCAAAAGTCTCCGCAATGCCGTTGCCGAACACTTCGCTCTGGTTGTAGCCACGTATGCGTTCCTTTTTGATGTGCAAGGGGACCGGCACTATCACGTCCACATCGGCAAAAAGCGGGGATTGGCGCAGCAGGGTGCCCATTTTACGGCCCAGCACGGTTCCCACTTCTTGTTTCCCTTTGTACTTGAGGTTGTGCACCAGGTTTTGTACCCGGCTTTCCTTGGTAAACAAGTAAATGGTGGCCCCAGCCGTTAGTGGAACTCGCCCCCAAAATTTTTCGGTCAGCGGGTTTTCTTTTCTCAGGTAAAAATTTGCTTCGGGAAGCGTAGCCCTGCACGAAGTGCAGATGTGCTCGTTGTACGGCGGCGAATTGTACTAGCAAGCCAAGCACAGGTGAGGGAAAAACAGGCATAGTAAGTCCTCAAACGGGCGCA
>JALOMF010000137.1 GCA_025455635.1 Saprospiraceae bacterium
TCCCTATCTCCGACACGGTTGGTAAACGCAGCGCCCCCCCAATCCGCAATCCGCAATCCGCAATCCGCAATCCAATCCCTATCTCCGACACGGTTGGTAAACGCAGCGCCCCCCCAATCCGCAATCCGCAATCCGCAATCCGCAATCCAATCCCCGACGGCTGGACGGAAATCACCGCCCTCGACCCGAGCATCCGGCTGGATTTGCGGTACGCCACCTCGAACAATTTCGTGAAGGAGAAAATGTACGACTGCGGGCGCTGTTTCTACCGGACTGTGGTTGCGAAGGCCATCGTGAAAGCCCACAAGGCCCTGCAAAAACAAGGCTACGGCGGCCTGAAAATGTACGACTGCTACCGCCCCCGCCCCATCCAATGGAAGCTGTGGAAAAAAGTGCCCGACCCCCGCTACGTGGCCGACCCCCGCAAAGGCTCCATGCACAACCGGGGCATGGCCGCCGACCTAACCATCGTGGACAAGGACGGCAAGGAACTCGACATGGGCACCGATTTCGATTTTTTTGGAAAAGAAGCTTACCACGCCTCCACCGACCACCCCAAGCAAGTGCTCGACAACCGCAAGCTACTGCTGAAAACCATGTCGGACGTGGGCATGAAACACACGACGACCGAGTGGTGGCACTACTCGTACCGGAAAGGGAAGTTCGGCTTGGCGGACTGGGTGTGGGACTGCGAGGGGAAATAAGCTCACGCCATTTTCTCCAGCGTGTTCAGGTTGCGCATGGTGGTGCAGCTCTTGTATTTCGGCTTCGCCAACAGCTTGGAAAACGGCGTGTCGAGCGTTTGGCCGACGGGCGTTTTCCAATAAATCACTTGGTCGCCGTAGGCAATATTATTCGCTTCGTCAGTCAGGTTTTGCGCATTGGTTTTTATCTCCTCAAACGCTGTTATATTTTCAACAAAAAGCACATAAGCATGATTTAATTCGTCCCGCCGCATGGGGTATTTGGCAATAATACCCTCCAGTTCACTGAACGCATACAACAGCACATAAGCCTCGTATTTAAAGGTTTCCGAAAGCCCTTTTTCCAACGTGGTTTTTAAATCCTTGATGTTTTTATCTGATTCAAAAACGACGTTGCCAGTTTGGAGATAAGTCCTTACCTCCCGGCATTCCATATCCTCAAATGCCGACTTAAGGTCGGTCATTTTTATTCGGATTTTACCGACATTAATCCCACGAAGAAAGGCGATATATTTGGCCATGATGAAAATAAAATTGAGGGATTTAGCAGTGGTACCGAATCAGAAAATTAAAGTTATTTCTATCAAAAAAATACCCCCTAAAAACTTAATTTAACAATGAAGCTGCCAATGCTTGGGCAAATTTAATCTAAAAAAAGAACGGCACACTGCTATCTTTGCCGCCAATCTGAAAATCATTTCAAAACAATGGCTTACCTAACACGAAGCTTGGCGCTCATCTGCGCCCTCATTCTTATCCAATTTTTTGCCGCAGCACAATCCCCCTTCAAGCCCCAGTTGGCCGTGCCCGTACACTTGAACGGGCTGGCCCAAGCCAGCACCAGTTCCCCACGCCAGCCCACCAAAACCTACCTCTCCGGCATAGCCCTCATGTTCCTCGACACCGCCAATACCGCCGACGAACTGCTCGTGACCGGAAGTTCAGACCTCATCATCTGGCACGACTGCATCGGGCGCAGCACCAAGGTCACCTTCATCGTGCCAGACACACAGTTCATTGGCAAGCTGGAGCTGATGTACTTCGGCTCCAAATGCACCGCCGACCTCCTGCTGCAAGACCGCAACACCAGCGCTACCTTTCACAGCGCTGGCGAGCTGCTCTTGAACGCCCAAGACAGCTACCAACTCGTTTTCGACCAGAAAAGCGAAAAACTGCCCTACGACATCTTCCATCCGCTCAACGTGCAACTGATGCAGCTACACGCCCGTGACCAGCGCAAAGTGACCCTAAAATCTTGGTTCAACAAGGACTCCATCAACGTCATCGTGGGGGCCGACTCGCAGTTCGACACCGACTTCGACCTCTTCTGGCTCGACCAGTCGCTGCGCAACCGCCTCCATGCCCTCGCCTCCAACAATTACTCAAAACTCTACCTCTTCGACCAGCAAAACAGCACCGTACTGGACTCCTCCCTGAGTAAAAACAAGACAGTGCTGAACCGGGCCGAGCGAACGCCTTATGGCCTCAAAGGCTCCCTCACCATCACCATGACCCCCGATGGCAGCGCCCGGTACGTGTTCCTAAAGCCATTCCGCAGCTACACGATGTTCATTGACTATGCTTTTCACTTCGTAAAAGGCGGCACAGGCCAAGTCTCCATCCAGCGCTTCGGGCTGCGGGACTTGAACACGGGCGACTTCGTCGAAATGGACCTCTACGACCTCGTCAACAACGGCATGCCCGTCATGTACGTGGACCTGCTCAAGGGCGTCATCACCTCCCTCGACGGCACTTGGGACATCACCAACGTCATCCATGCCATCGAAGACGTGGTGGCCGCTTCTGCCCTGCCGGGCGAGTGATTTTTCTTGGTCGAAACGGCCACCGAAAAACTTCACGATTTCACGACTTTGGCCATCGTCACCACACCAGCCGATTGCATTCGCAGGTAATAAACTCCATTGGGCAGGCCCTCAAGGCTGACCTGTTGTGCATCCGATGGCGCAATGCTGATGGGTTTCACCAGTTGGCCATTTGCGTTGAAAAGCTCCAACCGCTCCAAGGCAGGCCCCGTTTTTTTCTCTACCGTCAGCAGTCCAGATGTTGGGTTTGGATACACGTCATATTGCGCCAGCACTGGCTCCGGCTGCACCGACGTGGCACAGTTCACCACCACCACATCTAGCTCCACCCCAAGTCCCAAAATGAAGTCAGGGCAAATGCCCGGTGCGCCTTGGGCCGTGTAAGAACCTGACTCGGTGACCGCAAACAGCGGGCTGGTGGCGCCGGGAATCGGCTCGCCATTGTTGAACCAAGTCACGTTTGTGCCGTAGGAAAAGTCCAGAAACATGGTGTCGCCCTCGCATATTTTGATAGACCCCGTCTGAGGGTCAATCGTAAAATCGCCTGTCTGCACCACAAACGGGAGCAAGAACACGTGGCCATCAACCAGCACCTCTGGCGATGCTTCCGTGCAGCCACCCTCCGTAGCTTCCACCCATACATAGGAAACGATATAAGTTTCGTTCACCTCAAGTGTCTGCCCGGTCGCACCAGCGATTGGCACTGCTACCGTGTCCAAATATTCCCGGCGGTACCATTGGTAGCTGTCGTATTCCTGTGTGGTAAAAGTGACAGTCTGCCCCGGACAAAGCACCGAATCAGGCGCTGAAATGGTCGGGTTAAAACTGCACTGCGCCTGTACTGCCGCAGCGAACGCCCAAAGCAGGGCCAAGGAAAATAGATTTTCGAGTTTCATTTGCAATAGAATTTTTTTGTTCTACCACCAAGACAGCTTGGGCGTCGGTTGGGGTTGGGGGAAAATAAAAAGGAAGCTACGCCAACCGCTGGTTTTAGGTGTGTTCAGTACCGCAGCCAATCACCCGTCGGCACCACCTCAAACCACGGGTTGCTCTCGAACAAATGCCGGATGATGGGCACGTGGTCGTTGCCGATGACAAGGAAAATGGCCTGCTCGGAATAGTCCAACTGGGCAATGATTTTTGCGTAAATTTTGATATTGCGCCGGTACCAGTCCGCCGTCAGCTCGCTGCCGAGGAAATAATCATCGTCGCCTTTCGTGTCGAACACGTCAGTGTAGCCCACCTGCGGGTAAACGTTGATGTAATGGGCATGGGAAGCCCGATGCAATGGCTCGCTGTTCAGCCATTTCAGGTAGTCCAATAAATCCAGTTTTCTAAACAACGAGTCGTCGTTGATGCGGTCTTCCAGCACTTGCGTCGTGCCTTTTGCCTTGGCGTTCAGGATGTCCATCTGGCCGTTTTTTTCGGCATATTCGAGGCATTGCTGATAATATGTGCCATACATGCCGGGGCTATCGCACTGGTAAATGGTGGGGTGGCCGAGCGCCTTCGCTACCCGGAAACCGACTTGGTAAATCTCGTTGCGGCGAGGCTTGAACTGCCCGGCCCGGTAAACTTGGTAGAGGCTGTCCACCCGGTTTTGGTACTCGAATTCGGGCATCCGCTCCACAAAGACCTTGTCGGGGCGCTGGCGCTGGATGGACTCGCAGAGCTTGGCGATGCTTCGCTGGTGCCGCTCGGAGAGCACGTCGTAAGTGGAATCGGTCTGTGCGAAATGGAAGGTACCGAGGAGATAGACCTTGATTTTGGGCTGCGCATCTTGGCCAAAAACGGAGGCGGCCACGGCCAAAACAAGGGCAAAAACAAGGGAATTCTTCATGGAAAACATGGTTTTAGTGAAACGATATCCCAAAATTGACCGCCTTCCAATAAGGATGGGATAGCTAATCTGCCATCAAAACCCTTTTGTCTGCAAATGCCAGATGGGGTTTTGCAGACAAAAAACGCCCGTTTGCAGCGATACCCTGCGAAGGATGCCATTTGCGGCTAAATTTGCCGACTATGTCGAAGCAACAACTAATTCTGCTTATTGCTGCCGTCGTTTTCATGCGGCTATGGGGCACAGACTTGGTCAGTGTCAGCGTGTTCAACCCCGGTTTCCGCTTTGGCGAGTATTTCAGCATTTTCGATGTTTCCAGCGTCATTTACATGGTGGCCATGCTGCTGCTGACGAGGGCGGCTTGCTGGGCCTTTTTTCCCCGTAAAAAATATGCGTGGCTGGCCTTGTCAATTTTGACGTTGGTGCCGTTTTTTATTGGTTTTCGGTATTTATTGGAAGAGGTGATATTTAAAGCCATATTCGGCCAGGGGAATTACCACGAAGGCACTGTAATTGGGCGATATATCGGCGATAATATCCAATATGCCATTGGTTATATCACGCTTGGCGCATTGGTTTTTCTTTTTGAAAACAATATAAAAAACCAGCAAAAACTGCTGCAAATGGCGGCCACCAATAGCGAGGCAGAGCTGAAATTCTTGCGCTCGCAGATTAATCCGCATTTTTTATTCAATAGCCTGAATAATATTTATACGCTGATTTATGAAAAATCGGATAAAGCGCCGGACGCCTTTTTAAAACTGACAGAACTGACCCGCTATATGTCGTATGAAAAAGGGAATATGGTCAATTTGTCCACAGAAGTTAAATACCTCGAAAGCTATATTGCGCTGCAAAAACTGCGCTTCGATTATGAGCTATCCTTGGTGCTGGAGGTGGACGAGGCCGTGCTGCACCACCAGTTGCCGCCTTATACGCTCATCGCTTTTGTGGAGAATGCCTTTAAGCATGGCGATTTCAAAGAACCCAATTTCCCCTTAAAAATCATCGCAACGGGCAACGCAGCCAACCTGAAAATCATGGTTTCCAATAAAATATCCACCCATGAAAAGGATGCCACAGGCGGCGTCGGCCTCGACAATGTGCGGCGGCGGCTTGAGCTGCTTTTCCCTGACCGCCATCGGTTTTCCGTGGAAAAAACGGACGGGGTTTTCACCGTACGACTCCACATCCAACAAGCAGCCCGGCCATGAACCCAATCCGCACCGCCATCCTCGACGACGAACCGCTGGCCCTGCGCCTGCTCACCGACTACGTGGGCAAGCTGCCCGAACTCACGCTAGTGCTCGCCAGCACCGACCCCTTCCGAGTGCTCGAATTGGTGCAAACCAACCAGCTCGACCTCGTGCTGCTCGACATCCAGATGCCGGAACTGACGGGCATCCAGTTCCTGAAAATCGCCCAAAAACGCTGCAAAACCATCCTCACCACTGCCTACGAGGAGTACGCCCTGCAAGGCTTCGAGCACGACGTGGTGGACTACCTGCTGAAGCCCATCGCCTTCGAGCGGTTTGCGCTCGCCATCGGCAAGCTGAAGGAGCGCATGGCCGCCGCACCGCCCATTGCGGAGCAAAAAACACCAGATTTTATCTTCGTGAAATCGGAGTACAAAATCGTGAAAGTGGATTTCAAGGACATCCTCTACCTCGAAAGCGCACGTGACTACACCATGCTGCACACCACCAGCGGCAGGCTGCTCACCCTGCAAAGCCTCCGTAGCTTCGAGGAGGCGCTGCCACCGCACCAGTTCGTGCGGCTGCACAAATCGTTCATCGTTTCCTTGGAAAAAATCAGCTCCATCGAAAACGGGCGGGTCGTGGTGAACAAGGTCTATCTGCCCATTGGCGAAGCCTATAAAGCGGGTTTTTGGGCGAGGGTGAAATTAAAATAGGAAGTTTGCCAAGTCCCCCAAGGCGATTGCAGCGCAATGGCAACTACCTGAAATTCAAGCAGTTGCCCAATCGTAAATCGTAAATCCCTAAATCGTAAATCCAACTTATCTTTGGCCGCCCCAAGCCACCAGCAAAATTCAAAGCACTCAGAATTATGAAACTAACCTGTCGCTTGTTGCTGCTCGCAGCGCTTTTCCCCTTCGTTTTTTCCTGTAAAAAAGAAGCCACCAACTACGACCGCCCTCAAGACCCGTGGGTGTTCCGCTCGGTGCTCGACTCCATCCCCCGCATCGCCACGGTGGGCCTCCACGACGACATGTGGGTGGCCTACAACACCGCCAACTGCTCGGTTTACAAAGCTTGGAAAGGCTCCGTGAACTTCGACGGGGCGGTTTACACGACCGTGCACGGCCCACAGCCATCAAGCATCGGCAATAGCTGGTTCGTGAACAAGCATGAAAACCCTTGGCTGGTCGTCGTGGGCGGCAAGGAAGAAGCGCCAAAACTACAGTACCGGGGCCACCGCTTCGAAAAAGGGCAGGTCACACTGAACTACGAACTGCAATTGGCCGACGGCAAAACCATCAAGGTGAACGAGCGGCCAGAGTACGCTACCAAAGGCGAGCAAGCTGGCCTCGAACGGGTCTTCACCACCAGCGATGTGCCCGACGGCGCAAAGGTCGTTTTGAAAACAAACCTCAGCTCCATCAGCCTCGAAAGTGCCGTGGAAACCGACGGCCAGTGGCAAGCCACAGGCAAAACCGACCGGGAATTCAACGGCCTGAAAGGGCTTGATTTGGACGGCCAGCTCACGCTGAAATCCAACGGCAGTACCCGCTTCGCAGCGTTTTTTACCAAAAAACCGATGGTGGAGAACATGAACAAAATCGAGGGCGACGAGGAGGCGGAGACCCTGCCGCTCGGTCTGCGCCTCATCGGAAAATCGGACTGCAAAAGCTGCCACAACCCCACCGTGCAGACCGTTGGGCCAGCTTACGTGGACATTGCAACCCGCTACCGCAACACCGCCGACAACGTGGCCACCCTCGTGGCGAAGGTGAAAAACGGCGGCGCTGGCAACTGGGGCCAAGCTGCCATGAGCGCCCACGCCGACCTGCCAGACACGGACGTGGAACTGATGGTGAAATACATCATGGGGTTGGATAGCGTGGAAGAAGCCAAGCTCGCCGCATTGCCCGAAAACAAGGTCAGCACCACCGCCCTCGAACCCGTCACGAGCGTGAAGGAGGAGGATATTTACCCCGGTGCCATCCTCAAGGTTTACCAATTTGTGGACAAAAGAAAACTGACGAAAGTGGCCGATATGCAGCCGCTGCCAAAGCCGATTTACGTGGGCATCCAGCCCAAGCTACACGCCACCGCCGCCGATTTTGGCGACCTGGTGGATAATTTCGGACTCGTTGCCGAAGGCTTCCTGAAAATACCCAAGGACAACCTTTACACCTTCCGTACCGTCAGCGACGATGGCAGCATCCTTTACATCGGTGAAACAAAAGTGGTGGACAACGACGGCCTCCACGGCGACGAACCGAAGGACGGCGACATCATGCTCAAGGCGGGGCTGCACCCTTTCCGTTTGGAGTATTTCGAGTCCGGCGGCGGCAACATGATTTCGATGCAATGGAAGACGCCGGAGGGCAAGTTTGAAATCGTGCCGAACGCCATTTTGGCACACGACAAAAACCTGCAACCAGCGATGGCGGGCAACATGACCTTCGGCGCTGGCTCACAGATACCCGGCGACAAGGCGCACGAGGCTGGCGTACACCCCAGCTACGACCTTGCGCAAGCACGGCCCAATGATTTCCTCCCGAAAGTCGGCGGGATGGACTTCCTCTCCGATGGCCGCCTCGTGGTGAGCACTTGGGACGCAGAGGGCGGGGTTTACATCGTGGAAAATGCCCAGAGCGGCGACCCTGCCAAGATGAAGTACAAGAAAATCGCCAATGGCCTCGCCGAGCCGCTCGGCCTGAAAGTGGTCAACGATGTGATTTATGTTTTGCAAAAACAAGAGCTGACCAAACTCGTGGACAACGACAAGGACGGCATCATTGACGAGTATTATACACTTTGCAATAGCTGGGGCGTGAGTTCGAACTTCCACGAATTTGCCTTCGGCCTTGTTTACAAGGACGGCCATTTCTACGGCAGCCTTGCCACAGACATCCTGCCCGGCGGCGCTGGCGCTCCCACCCAGCCGAAAGACCGGGGACGCACCTTCAAAATCAGCGAAAAAGACGGCAGCATCGAGTTCATCGCCAGCGGCCTGCGCACCCCCAACGGCATCGGCATCGGCGTGGACGGCGAGATTTTCAACGCCGACAATCAGGGCGATTGGCTGCCAAGCAGCAAAATCAACCATATCACCCCCGGCGCTTTCTTCGGCAGCCGGGCAGTGGACTTCGAGGGCACGGCCAATTTGACCATGAAACAGCCCGTGGTCTGGCTGCCACAAGATGAAATTGGCAACTCGCCCGGCACCCCGCTGGCCTTCACCGATGACAGCCCGTACAAGGGCCAGCTGATGCACGGCGAGGTGACGCACGGCGGCGTGAAGCGGGTTTTCGTGGAAAAAATCAACGGCGAGTACCAAGGCTGCGTGTTCCGTTTCACGCAGGGCCTGGAGGCGGGCGTGAACCGCATGGTCTGGGGCCCGGACGGGGCGCTCTACGTCGGCTGCATCGGCAACCCCGGCAACTGGCGGGACATGAACGGCGACAAGCTCTGGTACGGCCTTCAGCGGCTGAAATTCAATGGAAAACCCGCTTTTGAAATGCTG
>JALOMF010000138.1 GCA_025455635.1 Saprospiraceae bacterium
TTGGTGCAAGGTATCGGAAGGCGTGACCTTCACCCAGCTATCGTTGGCGGCGGTGACGTCGGCCACCCGCACCGAGAACTGCTCGGCGTCGAGGCGGGCTTCGCTGTCGAGGCTGGCGGTCAGGTAGTTGCAGTTGCCAGTAAGTTCCAGCTTGTTTTCGCCAGAAAGCGCCACGTTGAGCTTGTTCAGGTTGGCCTTGAGGTAAATATTGGCCTCGCTGCTGTTGTTGATGCTGAACTCGGCGAAATCGAAGTCGTGGATGTTCACCTTGTCGGCGCTGGAGACGCTCAGGTGCGTGAGGTTGGGTGCCGTGATTTCCATTTCGATTTTTCCATCCACGTCGCCGTTCATCGAGATGAAGAGCTGGTCGCCTTGCTGCGAAATATCAATCGCATCGGCGCTGCTGGTGCCATCGGCAAATTTCACGCTGTACTCGCCGCCCTGCTTGATGTCCAAAACCACGTCGGCGTCCACGTTGATTTTTGTGAAACCGCTGAAATCCATGTTGCGCTCCTTCTCTTCGTGCTCTTTGGCGTAAAGCGGGTTGTAGAGGCCGTCCTTGCCCATGAGCCAAGCGTAGCCGTCCTCCCACCAAGGGAACGAGAATTTTTCGTCCACTTGCAGGTCGTACTTGCTCCAATTATGGCCAACCTTCGAGCTAACCCATTTGCCGTCAGGCACTTTCACGGTCAGGTTGACCCGTTGTGCACGCCATTTTTCGCCTTTTTGTATTTCAAAATAGCCGGGCAAAACCAGCCTGTTGCCCTCGATGCGGTACTGGTAGGGCACTTTGCTGGCCAACTGTTGCGCCTCAATGATGCCGTCGCCACGGGAATAGTGGTTTTGGTAAATCTCGAACTTGCCCGTCTCCGAGCGCTCTACCCGCACGTGGATGTTCTCGCTGATGAGCTTGTTGTCGGCCACGAATATATCGCCGCCGAGCTGTACGAAGCTGTCGTCATAGGGGTTTTTCTCAAAATCAATATAAATGGTGTCGGCGTTCATGGCGTCGGGGTTGGCGCCGAGGCTGATGTCGTTGCCGTGGCCGAAGTCCTTCACCGTTCGGGTGACGACGAATGAGAGGCTAATCATGTTCAGCGCCCAGAAGAGCCAAAGCCCGGCGGTCCAGCGTGGCTTGAAATTGGTGCGCATAAAGAGGCGCATGACGCCCATCGCCAGCATCAGCAGCGGCACACCAAGGAAAATCAGCACGTTGATGGCGCCCAAAGTGGTCAGCGCCGTAGAGCCTGGCAGCAAGAAGGCCGCAAATGGCAGCCCGATGAACAAGCCGCCCACCGTTGATATCCAAGTGACCACCAACATGGCTATCAAGGCCACCCCGATGATGAAGCCGATGGGCCTGAAGATTTTGAAGATGGTCTCAAAAACCGTGCGGATGGCCCCGCCCACCGTGGCGATAAGGGTGCTCAGTACATGCGCTCCTTCTGAGGCAGCGGCTCTAAATTGATGTCCTCCAGCGGAAGCATTTGCTCCTCCATTTCCATCTTCTTCCGACCCGTCCTTAGGCTGCGACCCTTTGCTTTTTTTTTTCGAACCGAACTCCATCTTGAGTTCGTCGCCAAGCTCGGAGACTTTTTTCGACACGTGGTCAAGCTCCTCCTCGATGATTTTGCCAATATTGGAGGCATTGATAGGCTCGCCCCGCATGGCCAGCTTGTCGCTGGCACTTTCTGCCTTCGGCAAAATGGCCCAGAGGATAAAATATAGCGGGATGGCAAAACCGCCCCCGAACGTGAATGCGATGAAGGCCAACCTCACCCAGAGCGGGTCAGCAATGCCGAAGTAGGCCGCAATACCGGAACAAACGCCACCGACCACTTCCTCGTCCACGTTGCGGAAGAGGCGCTTGCCCGTCTTCACCCCGAACTTCTTGCCGTGGTGCGAGGTTTTTGGCTCCTCGGCAGCGGTGTCTTCCATTGGTGCTGCCCCGAAATCGGCGGGGGTGCCCATGATGGCGATGACGCTGTTCACGTCCTTCAGCGACACGATGGGGCGGCTGCCAAGGCGCTCTTGGAAAAGCTCCGCCATACGAGCCTCGATGTCGGTGGTGATTTCCTCGTAGCCCTCCGAGCTGCGGAAGTGGTTGTGGATGGTCTTCAGATAGCTGCTGAGGGTCTCATAGGCGTCCTCGTCAATGGTAAGTGGAAGGCCGCCGAGATTGATATTGAATACCTTAGTCATTGTAAGAAGAATTGATTTCGTTGATTGTTTTTCGCTCGTCATTGGTCGTTCGTCATTGGATGCAATGGCCGATGACCTGAAATGAAAAACGACTAGTTGGTGGAGAGGCTACGTGAAGAATTGCTCACGGCATTGACCAATTGGTGCCAAGTGGCCGCCAGCCCGTTCAGGAATTCCTTCCCGTCGTCGGTCAGGGTGTAGTACTTGCGGGGAGGGCCGCTGGCCGATTCCCGCCAAGTATAGTCCAGCAGGCCAGCGCTCTTGAGGCGGGCCAGCAGGGGGTACATCGTGCCTTCCACCACCATCAGCTCCGACTTTTCGAGCCGCTTGATGATGTCGGTCGGGTAGGCTTCCACCTCGTCGGAAATAATCGAGAGGATGCAAAGCTCCAGAATGCCCTTTCGCATCTGTTGAGTGGTATTATCTAAGAGTCCTTGAACTTTCATTGTATTATCAGAAATTAGACTTTAGGTGAAAGGCTTTGGTCTTGCGGCAGCTTTGTCCTTCTTCGAGCCAATAGCCTCCCGTCCAATGTCAATCACGATGCAAACCTACGACATGGCAAGCTACTATGCAATACAAGGTAGTTTTCTTTGCAAGGTTTTTTTGATAAAAAGGTAGCTGGCTTCGACGAAATTTCACAGCTGTACCTATATTTACCCAAAAAACGAAAAACAGCATGAAACAAGCCGCTTGCGTACTTTTCATCAGCTTCGCAATGCTCCTGGCTGCTTGTCAAATAGACCCGCCGACAGCCACGAACACCACTTGGGGCCATTACAAGGGCGGCCCCGAAGCCAACCAGTACAGTTCGCTGGCGCAAATCGACACCAGCAACGTCAACCAACTGCAAGTGGCCTGGACCTACCGAACGGGCGATGCCGACACCGTCAACCACTCCCAAATCCAGTGCAACCCCATCGTCGTGGACGGCGTGCTCTACGGCACCACGCCACAGTTGAAACTCTTTGCGCTTGACGCAAAAACGGGCAAGCAGCTTTGGGTCTTCAACCCGATGGACTCGCTGCCCGCCGCCAAGGCCATGTTTTTCATCCTCAACAACAGCCGGGGCGTAGCCTACTGGTCGGATGGCAAGGCCGACGCCCGCATCTTCTACACCGCTGGCTCCGACCTCTACTGCATCAATGCCAAGACCGGGAAGCCCGTCGCCGAGTTCGGCCTGAACGGCCTGCTAGACCTCCACGAGGGCCTCGACCGGGCCAATATCCAAGACCTTTTCATCACCGCCACCACCCCCGGCATCGTCTTCAAAGACCTCATCATCATGGGCAGCCGGGTGGACGAAGGCCCCGACGCCGCACCCGGCCACATCCGGGCCTTCGACGTGCGCACGGGTAAGCGCCGCTGGATTTTCCACACCGTGCCGCACCCCGGCGAGCCCGGTTTCGAGACCTGGGACGACACCACGGCGCACCAGTTCATCGGCGGGGCCAACGCTTGGAGCGGCTTCAGTTTGGATGAAAAACGGGGCATCGTCTTCGCCGTGACAGGCTCGGCCAGCTACGACTGGTACGGTGGCAAGCGGCTCGGCGACAACCTCTACGCCAATTCCCTACTGGCCCTCGACGCCGCCACGGGCAAGCTGCGCTGGCATTTCCAGGCCATCCACCACGACGTGTGGGACCGGGACTTCAGCTCGCCGCCCGCACTTGTTTCCTTGAAAAAAGACGGCAAAACCGTGGATGCCTGCGCCCTGAGCACCAAGACGGGCTACGTGTTTTTGTTCGAGCGGGAGACGGGCAAGGCCATTTACCCCATCGAGGAGCGGCCCGTGCCCACGCAGAGCGACCTCGTGGGCGAGCGGCTGTCGCCAACGCAGCCCTATCCCACCCGGCCAGCCCCGTTCGTGCGGCAGCTGATGACCGAGTCGGACATCAATCCGCTGCTGCCCCCGGCCTCGCAGGAGGAGTTGCGCCAGCGTTTTCGCAGCTACCAAAACGACCACATGTACAACCCGCCGAGCCTGCAAGGCACGGTGTTCTTGCCCGGCCTCGACGGCGGCGGCGAGTGGGGCGGCCCCAGCTTCGACCCGACCACCGGGATGCTCTACGTGAACGCCAACGAGATGGCTTGGGTCATCCGCTCGGTGGAGCTGGAAAAGGAAACTGCCGCTCCGCAAACGGTGGCACAAGCGGGCGAGCGGCTCTACAAGGCCAATTGCATGACCTGCCACGGCCCCGACCGCAAGGGCGCCGGCAACAACCCCACGCTGCTGGGCATGGACAAAAAGTACAGCCCCGCCAGCCTCGACACCCTGCTCGTGTCGGGCCGACGGATGATGCCCGCCTTCAAGCAACTGGGCGAGCAGGAGCGCAGGGCCATCGCCGCTTTTGTGCTCGATTTGCCGAAGGAGAAAGCCAAGCCCTACACCGGGCCGAAGCTGGCCGACGCACCGACGAAAGTGCCTTATTCCATCGCTGGCTACGACAAGTTTTTGAGCAAGGAGGGGCTGCCCGCACTCAGCCCGCCGTGGGGCACGCTGAACGCCCTCGACCTGAACACGGGCGAGTGGGCTTGGAAAAAAACACTGGGCCACGACCCAGCCTTCCCCAGTGCCCCGGTGCCGACCGGCACGGAAAACTACGGCGGCTCGGCGGTGACGGCAGGTGGCCTGCTGTTCATCGGTGCCACAAAGGACGGCATGTTCCGGGCGTTCAACAAGCGGACGGGTGCGCTGCTTTGGGAGACGAAGCTGCCGAACCCGGCTTTTGCCACTCCCGCCGTTTACGAAGTGCAAGGCAAGCAGTACGTGGTGATAGCCTGCGGTGGCGGGAAAATGGGCACAGCTTCAGGCGACAGCTATGTGGCTTTTGCGCTGCCTTGATGGAACGACAGCATAACCCTTATTGCACCAAATGAACAATTGAAAATTAAATACTAACCTTTTTTAAACAAATTAAAAGCTCAATATGACTGATTTTTTATGGAGCATTGTGTTCAGGTTTTTGTACTGGTATATCAGCAAAATTGACAAAAAGGCCGAGGTTATATTCATGAATTATGGCTTCTCCCGGAACAATCATCAAATAAAACTGGAAGAAAAAGACATAAAAGACCGGTATTCGGCCCAACTTTATGATTATATCGCAAACGGCACTACCGTAGCGGGCAAAGACATACTGGAAGTGGGCAGCGGCAGGGGCGGCGGCTTGTCGTATATCACCCGTTATTTATCACCAAAATCGGCGGTAGGCTTGGATTTGTGCGAATTGGCGGTGGAGTTTTGCAATAAATTCCATACGCTCAATAATATAAAATTCATACAGGGAAATGCGCAGGAAATGCCCTTCGCAGATGGTAGTTTTGACGTGGTGTTGAACATTGAATCCTCGCACCGATACCCAGATGTTGACTTGTTTTTAAAAGAAGCATATCGTGTATTAAAACCGGGCGGTTATTTTCTTTTTACCGATTTTAGGTATAAAAAAGACTTGGGGAAACTATCGCAACAATTGGCAGCCACCGATTTTAAACTCATAAAACATGAGCTTATCACGGATGAGGTGTTGGAGGCATTGCGGCTGTCCTCGACAGAACGGGAGGCGCTCATTTACAAGCTGGTGCCCAAGATACTGCATCATTTGATAAAAGATTTTGCCGCCACGGAAGGCTCGCCGACCTTCAACAATTTTGCCACGAAGGAAATGGAGTATTTCAATTATGTCCTTCAAAAAAAAGCTGCATGATGCCTTCGTGCAAAAAATTAGTGGCCGACGCAGCAGCCTGTCCAAGCCCCCCCGAAAGTCTGACTGCATCAATTTCAAATCATTTTATAAAAATAGGAACACCTGCCCCGGCTTTCCAGTACCTTTGTCCGCCCTTTTCCAAACCGGGGCCACATAAATGGATATTTCTACTTTTCGCCAGCGCTTCAAGGAACTAGACGAGACGGAGCGCATCATTTTGAAACTGCTCACCATCACCTATGAGCCAGTGAACCAGACCACGATGGTCAATATCCTTCGGGAATGCGACATCCGCACCGAACGGAGCACGCAAATCCTAGGCCCACAGGTGAAGGAGTACCGGGAACTGCTCGACGCTGGCGGCTGGCTGTACCTTGGCCCGAAAGGCGAGATGCAGGTGGCCGATAAGTTCCGGGAACTGGTGATGCGCATGGCCGTGGTGGACAAGGACTTCCGTGGCTACGTGCGCAACATCCAAAAAGTGCTGCCCTACCGGGAGTGGATGTGGGGGCCCCGCAATTTCGAGGTATGCATCCGGGAGCTGCGGATTGCGCTCTACGAGGGCAATGTAAAACGGGTGGAGGAGGTCATCGCCGATGTGGAACGCTACCACAAGGAGGCTTGGGCCAAGTCCGATTTTTTCAAAAACTTCTTCACGCCCTTCAATGCCGAGTGGCTGGCCACGTTCCCCGACGTGATTCAGGGCATGGCGCTCAACCAACTCATCTCGCAAGCCATCCAAGACCTTGCAGGCGCCGACCCATTCATCAAGTTCTTGGAGGAAAACAACTGGTTTGCCGACAAGGAAAAGCTCAAGTCCATCATCGGTACACTGACCCTGTACCACACGGTGCGGGGCGACTTCGAGGTGGCGCTCAAGCTGGCCGAAACCGACCCCCAACAAGGCTTTGGGAGGTACGGGCGCATGGCAGTCCCGCTTTATTTCAAAGGCGAAAACAAGCTGGTGAACGACTACCTGGAGGAATCGGTGCGGCAGTTCCGCAAGGACGTCGGGCTGCGAAAGGGCACTTTGCCCAATTTCCAGGGCATCGTACACGTGCTGACCGTGCTGAAGCAACGGGACAAGGACTACCTGAACACGGCGCTGAAACTGGTGGAGGAAACGCCCATGAATATTTTTTCAAACCTGTTCTCCTACCTGAAATCGGGCTTGCAGTTCCAGTTGAACAATTTCACGGGGGCACAAGCTGCGCTCAACCTTCAGCCGGATTCGCCGCTCGACTGGATTTTCTACGGCGCTGCCCACTACTGGAATGATTTGTCGCTGGAAGTCAACGACCTTATTTTCATCAAAAACAACTACCTGCTGGCCGCCAAGAACCGCTACCGCTGGATTGAGATGGAGCTGGCCACGCTGCTGGCCATTTTTGAGCAGGAAAAAACACTGGCCGACGAGTACGCCGAGGTAGCCGCCAAGCTGCGGGAATCGCTTCGGGTGGATAGCATCACGGCCATTTTCCCCAAAACCGAGGCATGGGAGCGCTCACTGGAGGCTCTCCTGCAAATTCAAGCTAAAAAAGGCAAAAAAGCCAACGTGGATGCCCCCGAAAAGCAGACCCGCCTCGTCTGGTGGGTTGATTTTCAGCACAACCAAGTCCAGCCCGTGGAGCAGACCTTCGGAAAAGGCGCCTGGAGCAAGGGCCGCAACGTGGCCCTGAAACGCCTCAAGGAAGCGGGCGTGGACAATATGACCGACCAGGACAAAGAGGCTGCCAAGTCCATCAAACTCAGCAACCACGGCTACTACGGCGGCGTGGAGTATTTTTTTGATTTTGAAAAACTGATGCCTGCCCTTGTTGGCCACCCACTGCTTTTCCTCCTCGACAACCCCAGCATCAGCGTGGAACTCGTTGCGCAGCAGCCGCAAATCCACGTGGAGCAAGTGGGCGACGACTACGTGCTGCGCTTCTCCCATGAGTTCAGCGGCGCTGGGGTGCAACTGACACGGGAAACCCCGACCCGCTACGTGCTGCTGAAAGTGAGCGAGCAGCACGCCGAAATCAACCGCCTGCTCGACCACGGGCGGCTTCGGGTGCCGCCCAAGGGCAAGCAGCGCCTCATCGAGGCCGTGGGCAACCTGAGCACTATCGTGACGGTGCAGAGCGAGGTGGGCGGCGAGTCGGTGAACCTACCGACCATCGAGGGCAACCCCGTCACCTTCGTGCACCTGCTGCCGGTCGGCAATGGCTTCAAAATGGAGTTCTTCGTGAAACCCTTCACCACCGAGCCGCCCTATTTCAAGCCGGGCGTGGGGCGGGAGAGCGTCATCGCCGAGGTGCAGGGCCAGCCCATGAAGGCCACCCGTGATTTGCGCAAGGAAAAAGAAAACGCCAAGCGGGTGGAAGCTGCCTGCCCGACCTTCCTGCGCACGGCCAGCGAGAACCGGGAATGGCTCTTCGACGAGGCCGAGGATGCCCTGAACGCCCTGCTGGAACTGGAGCCGCTGCGCTCGGCGGGCGAGGTGGTCATGGAACACCCCAAGGGCGAAAAACTGCGCATCGCCGGGCAGGTCGGCTTCGACCAACTCAGCATCGGCATCAAAAAAGAGCGGGACTGGTTCAGCATGGATGGCAAGGTGCAGGTGAACGAAAACCTCGTGATGGACTTCCGCCAACTGCTCGACCTGGCGCAGAACGCCAAGGGCCGCTTCGTACAACTGAACGACGGGCAGTTCCTCGCCCTCACCAGCCAGTTGCAGCGCAAGTTGGAGGAGCTGAACAATATTTTCACAAAGACCAAAAACGACCTGCGCTTCCACCCGCTGGCGGCGCACTCGCTCGAAGGCTTCACCGACCTGTTGCACGATGTGGAGCTGGACGCTGCTTGGAAAAAACAGTTGAGCCGCCTGCGGGAAAGCCGGGAAATCAACCCGAAAGTGCCCTCGACCTTCAAGGCCGAATTGCGAAGCTACCAAGAAGACGGCTTCCGCTGGCTGTCGCAACTGGCCTACTGGGGCGTGGGCGCTTGCCTCGCCGACGACATGGGCCTCGGTAAAACCGTGCAGGCACTCGCCCTGCTGCTAGACCGGGCGAAGCTAGGCCCGGCGCTCGTCTGCGCCCCCGCCTCGGTGGTGCGCAACTGGTACCACGAGGCCGTGAAGTTCACCCCGACGCTGCGCCCCCTCGTTTTTGGCGAAGCCGACCGAAAGGAAACGCTGGAAAGCCTGCAACCCTTCGACCTGCTGCTGTGCAGCTACGGCCTGATGCAGCAGGAGAGCGAGCTGCTGACCGAGACGCACTTCGCCACCATCGTGCTGGACGAGGCGCAGGCCATCAAAAACCGGGCGACGAAGCGCTCGCAGACGGCCATGCTCTTGCAGGGCGATTTCAAAATCATCACCACCGGAACGCCCGTGGAGAACCACCTCGGCGAGCTTTGGAACCTGTTCAACTTCCTGAACCCCGGCCTGCTCGGCTCCCTCGACCGCTTCAACGAGAACTTCGCCGTGCCCATCGAGAAGCTGCAAGACCGGGAGCGGCGCAACCAACTCAAGCGGCACATCCAGCCGTTTATTTTGCGCAGGCGCAAAAACGATGTACTGGCCGAGCTGCCGGAAAAAACGGAAATCACGCTCACCGTGGAGCTGTCGCAGGAGGAGCGGGCGTTCTACGAGGCGCTGCGGCGCAAGGCCATCGAGAACATCGAGGGCACGAAGGGCGGCGACCCCGCCGACAAGCGCTTCAAAATCTTGGCGGAACTCATGCGGCTGCGCCAAGCCGCTTGCCACCCAAGGCTCATCCAGCCAGAAAGCGAGCTGTCGAGCAGCAAGCTGAACCTGTTCGCCGAAACGGTGGAAGAACTCATCGGGGGTGGGCACAAAGCGTTGGTTTTCAGCCAGTTCGTGCGGCATTTGGCGCTCATCGAGGAATGGGCAAAGAGCAAGGGCATCAGCTACCAGTACCTCGATGGCAGCACGCCGCTGCCGCAGCGTGACAAGGCCATCCGGGCCTTCCAAGGGGGCGAGGGCGACCTCTTCCTCATCAGCCTCAAGGCGGGCGGCTTCGGCCTCAACCTCACCGCCGCCGACTACGTCATCCACCTCGACCCGTGGTGGAACCCCGCCGTGGAAGACCAGGCCAGCGACCGTGCCCACCGCATCGGGCAGTTGCGCCCCGTGACCATCTACCGCCTCGTGGCGGAGGACACCATCGAGGAGAAAATCGTGAAGCTCCACGCCGACAAGCGGGAACTGGCCGATAGCCTGCTGGACGGCACGGAGATGAGCGGGAAATTGAATGCGGAGGAGTTGTTGGAGTTGATAAAGGGGTGATGGGGCAGTTTTCTCTACTTGAACCCAGGCTATTGTGCCATCGCCCACTCCACGTACCGCCCCAACTGTGTGCAAGCGAAATACGGCAAGTTCAGCAATTTGAATTCCTTGCCCAGCTTGGTGGTGCATTTTTCGATGGAAACTTTGTTGCCGAGAAAACGGACGGCGAGGTCGTGGGGGGTGAGTTCCATGTACTCGTGCAGGGAGCGGAGGCTGCCTTTTGCTCCCGACTTGACTTCAACGGGCAACAGTAGGTTTCGCCATTTGTAGGTCATATCCACCTCTGCGTTGGCATTGGTGTTCTCCCTGACCCAAAAATGCGGTCGGCTGACGGAAGATGCTGAATTTGCAATCAATTCTTGTGTAATAGCATGGTTGACAGCAAAGCCCTTGTAGTATTCGTTTAAGTCATCCAGCAACAAGAGTTCAGCTTGAATATCGGAAGCGTAATTCAACAGCCCAGTATCGAGGAATTGGAGGCGGGGCTTTCGTGTCAAGTCTGGCGTCTGTGGCGGGGCAGTTTGGGTGGTGGGGTAGATGAGGTAGATGATTTTTGCCAAATCCAATGCCCGAAACGCTTCGCCCACCTCTCTCGAGCGGTAATTGGAGGCGCCAAAACCGGCAAAGCTTATACGGTCACGCACGTATGGCGCTGTGGTGATGATATGCCGCATGACATTGGCTTCGGTGGCATTTTTGGCGTACTTGATGACATCCGACTTGTAGGTGTCCCAAACGGAAGCATAGACCTCCCGGAGCGACGCAAGGTCGAATTGGGTCTCCACATACTTCCTGACAACGCCCGGCATCCCGCCAATAATGATGTATCGCTTGTACTGTTCAAACAGCTTATCGTATGCAAAATCGTTCAGCGGCACTTTTCGCAATTGTTCCAATGCAGCATTTTCGCTGACGGCCATCAAGAACTCTTCAAAATCCAGGGGGTGTAGCGTCAGTTCCTCAATCCTGCCCACGGGGAAGGACTTGACTTCACCCAGTGCAAACTCCAACAAAGAGCCAGCCGCTACGACGTGCAATTCTGGCATGTCCTCATAAAAATACCGCAACTGCTTTATCGTAGCGGGTATTTCCTGAATTTCATCAATAAATAAAAGGGTATTGGCGGGGTCGTTCGGCAGTTTTTTCTCGAAAATGATTTGCTCCCAAACCTCCCTTATCTCCCGCTCCCGTTCAAAGTATTTCCTGTCGCTGGGTCGCTCTAAATTGAGGTTGATGAAATGCTGGTACCCCTTCCCAAATTGCTGCAACAAGGTGGATTTACCAACCTGCCTTGCCCCTCTCAGAATCAGCGGTTTGCGTTGGCTTTTTTCTTTCCATGATAAAAGTGTAGCCTCAATTTTTCGAGTAAAATGCATGGCAGGAGTCAGGTTTGTAACAGATAAGGGGCAAATTTAAACCAAATTTGTAACAAATAAGGGGCAATTATTTTTAATTTTTGTAACAAATCAGGGGCAAATCAACGGC
>JALOMF010000139.1 GCA_025455635.1 Saprospiraceae bacterium
CGCCGAGGTCGCCACCTTCTGTAACGACTGGCAGAACAAGCGGGAGCAGTATGCCTACGAAATTGACGGCATGGTGGTGAAGGCCAACAGCCTCGAACTCCAACAGCGGGCGGGCAGCACGGCGCACCACCCACGTTGGGCCATCGCCTACAAGTTCAAGGCGAAACAGGCGACCACGAAGCTGCTCAACGTGGAGTTCCAAGTGGGCAAGGTGGGCAGCATCACGCCTGTTGCGAAGCTGGAACCCGTGGCGCTGGCGGGCGTGACGGTCTCCTCGGTCAGCCTTCACAACGAGGATTTTATCCGAAACAAAGACCTGCGCCTCGGCGACACCGTGCTGGTGGAGCGGGCGGGCGACGTGATTCCCTACATCGTGAAACCGATGGAAGAACTGCGGGACGGCTCGGAGCGGGAAATCCAGTTTCCGACGAACTGCCCCGTCTGCAAATCGGAACTGGTGCGGGCCGAGGACGAGGCTGCCTGGCGCTGCGAGAACCCCGATTGCGAAGCGCAACTCATCCAGCGCATGATTCACCACGTCTCCAAGAATGCGATGGACATTGATGGATTCGGCGAGAGCCAAATCGAAAAATTCTACCGTTTGGGCTGGCTGCACAGCATCGCCGATATCTACCGCCTTGATTATGAGGCCATTGCGAAGCTGGAAGGCTTTGGCGAGAAATCGGCGAAGAATCTGCAAATTGCCATTGACAAGGCGAAGCAGAACCCTATCCATCGCCTGCTGCACAGCCTGACCATCCACCACCTCGGCATCAAAGCGGGCAAGATACTGGCCGCCGAAATCGAAAACGTGATGGACTTGGCGGGCTGGGACGAGGAGCGTTTCCGCCAAATCAAGGACATCGGGCCAGTGCTGACGCACAACGTCATCCGGTTTTTTCAGAATGAAAAGAACGTGGCCATCCTGCGGGAAATGGAGGCGCTGGGCGTCAATTTCAACCAAACCGAAGGCGACCGCAAAAAGCAGGTAAGCGCCGATGCGCCCTTGGCTGGCAAGACGATTCTATTCACCGGAACCTTGCAGAAAATGGGCCGCAAGGAAGCTGCCGCCAAAGCCGAAGATGCGGGCGCCAAGAACATCAGCGCCGTGAGCGGCAACCTCGACTACCTCGTGGTGGGCGAAGATGCTGGTAGCAAGCTGAAAAAAGCACAGGCACTGGGCACGGTGACGATACTGACGGAGGATGAGTTTTTGGAATTGGTGGGAGGCGTGTAACTGGCCACACAGTGATTTTTCAAAGAAGAGTTATCTTTGGAACCGCAAAACACAAAACGCCCCTATGATTGCATTTGACGAGAAAGGGCATGTCCATCCTTACGAAGTTATTGAGATGACTTTGGGGCATTTTGAACAAACTTTTGTTCAGGCAATGGAAGACTACGACCATCGCAAACAATTGTTTACCAACTATTTGCGATTCATGGAGGACTTTCGTGCCGCTTTGGGCATTCCATTTTTTCAATGGGTCAATGGCAGTTTCACTACCCAAAAATTGTATCCGGGAGATATTGATGTGGTAAGTTTCATCGAATACGATCAATTTGCACGAAAATTAGCCGTGCTTGACCAATTTTATTCAATTGGAAAAAGCAGCTACGACACTGATTTGCATTTTGCCGCCACCTGTAAATGGAACCATCGGTACCACGAAAGGGCGGTCAGTGACGAGGCATACTGGAAAGATATTTTTGGTTTCTCCAAGCCTGACGACAGTGGATTGCGTTACCCCAAAGGCATTATCAAAATTAAATTTTGAGCAATGAACGAGTTCAAAGGACATAAAATCCAAGGGATTATTGACGACATCAATAAAACGCAAGCGATGATTGAGCTTCACGCTAAGCATGAAGATGCTGTATCAGCATTTATGGCCAAACAATACGATGGCGTAAAGCGAAAACTATTCAAAGAATTGCTCGCCGAAATGATGCTCGCCGACCTAAGCTATCAGGAAATGGAGCATTTTATACAAAAATTGGCTGCCTATCTCAAGCAGTCAGATGTGACAACCACATTGCCAAAAGAACTTAAATCCAATTTGGCAAAGGTGGAGAAGTTGATGTCGGCCTGATGTTTTGAATCCTTTCTAAATTTAAAGCATCTTACCTTTGCGGCCTGTTTTAAACCGCCTAATCAAATCACAACCAAATCATGCAAGAAGTTTTCATCGTTTCCGCCGTGCGCACGCCGATAGGCAGCTTTGGCGGGGTCCTTTCCACCATTTCCGCCACGCAATTGGGTGCTGCCGCAATAAAAGGCGCACTCGCTGCCGCTGGCATCACCGCCGACCAAGTCGAAGAAGTGCTGATGGGCAACGTCGTGTCCGCCAACCTCGGCCAGGCACCTGCACGTCAGGCCGCCCGTGCCGCTGGCATCCCCGACAACGTGCCCTGCACCACCGTGAACAAGGTCTGCGCATCCGGCATGAAGTCCATCATGTTCGCTTCGCAGAGCATCATGCTCGGCCACAACGACATTGTGGTAGCGGGTGGCATGGAGAACATGTCGGCAGCACCCTACTACGTGCCAAACGCCCGCTGGGGCTACAAATACGGCGACGGTGCCTTCATTGACGGCCTCGCCAAGGACGGCCTCCTCGACGTGTACGAGCAGTGCGCCATGGGCATCTTCGCCGACCGCACCGCCGAGAAGTACGAAATCAGCCGGGAGGAACAGGACGCCTTCGCCATTGACAGCTACAAGCGGGCCGCCGCAGCCACCGACGGCGGGTTTTTTAAGTCGGAAATCGTGCCCGTGGCAATCCCGCAGAAGAAGGGCGACCCCGTGCTCATCGGCGAGGACGAAGAATACAAAAAGGTCATGTTCGACAAGATACCCAGCCTGCGCCCTGCCTTCACCCCGAACGGCACGGTCACTGCTGCCAACGCCTCCACCATCAATGATGGTGCTTCGGCGCTGGTGCTGGTTTCCGGCAAAAAACTCAAAGAACTCGGCCTCACGCCCCTCGCCCGCATCGCCTCCTTCGCCGATGCCGAGCAAGACCCGGCTTGGTTCACCACCTCGCCTACCGTGGCCGCCCCACTGGCACTCAAGCGGGCAGGGTTGACGAAGAACGATATTGATTTTTACGAAGTAAACGAGGCATTCAGCGTGGTGACGCTGGCCTTTGAAAAGCTCATGGAAATCAGCCACGACCAGACCAACGTGTTCGGTGGGGCGGTGTCGCTCGGCCACCCGCTGGGGGCTTCCGGTGCCCGCATCGTCACGACGCTGAATAATGTGCTGCAACAGCGCAATGGTCGCTACGGCTTGGCTGCCATTTGCAATGGTGGCGGCGGGGCGTCGGCGCTGATTTTGGAGCGGGTTTGATGCCGTTTTTACATAAAAAAGCCCCGCTAGCGCATTCTGCTAACGGGGCTATTTTATTTAGCAAAAGTCATTTCCGCCATTTCAGGGAAACGATATTCTTCGCAATAACAGCCCCCTTCTCCAGCCCCGCCTCATTGTCCTGGGGGGTGTGTATCCCGCCGTAAAGCCTAGAGTCAGCGCACTCCTCGGCGGCCTGCCAGAAGGAGGTGAAATGGCGTTCCTTGAAGTCCACATTGCGGATTTCGTCACGCTCCCTGCCCACGTGCGCCCGGTCGGTGAAGGCAAGGCTGTCGCCAAACAATGCTGTCAGCACGCCCGCAGCGGCCCCGCCTTGGATGGCGTGCCCCGATGGGAAGGACGGGAAGGGCGGGTCGGGCCAAAAGGACTCCCAGCGCTTGTCCATGTGCTCCGGGATATAGGTGTTCGGGCGCTCCGCAAAGAACTGGTACTTCCATTTCCAGCAGTTGATGAAGGCGTCGGCGACGGCCATGCCCACATGGGCGTAGGTGGCAGCGCACTCGATAAGCGTTGGCTTTTTTTCCTCAATGGCCAACGAAGCCATGTAGTACGAGTGCCCCGGCGGGGTAAAGCTCACCTCGGGGTCGTCGCTCCACCAGATGGCGGCTTCTTTTTCGGCTTGGGTCAGGCTCAGGTTTTTTTGCCGCACGGCAGCGAACTGCTGGTAGTAGGGCGAGCCTTCTGTCGTATCGAAAGGTACCATCTGGGGTGCCTCGATTTGGGCATTTTCCATTAAAAAAGTTCGGTTCTTGCCCCAGTGCGGGTGCAGCGGGTGGTGGCTGAACGACTGGGCGAAAAGCGGCGGCTTCCACGAGCCGGGGTGCTCTGGGTGTACGAGGTTCTTGTCAAAATTGTGGAGGTAGCCCCGGTGCCCGCCATCCGTTTTCGACCATTCAAAAATTTGCTCCGCAATGGCCCGGCCATGTGCTACCGACCTGTCAATCAAGGCTTTATCCTCGTTTTGCGAAGCGATATTTTTAAAAACAACGGCTTCCAAGGAGTCAATCTTGGCCTTGTTTTCGTCGGAGGTTTGGTTGTAGATGCTCCGCAAAATCGTTGCTTGCCCAGCGTTCAATGCGAGCCGCCAATCGTAGTTTTTACCAGCTTCAGGGGTGGGCAGCGCATCAAGCCCGTTCAACTGTCCCGCCAGTGAGTTGTAGGTCGGGTAGCCCGCCACCACGCTCTCGTACATCGTGAGGCCGATGTAACCGAGGCAGCGGGAGGCGTAGGTCGGCGAGTTGGCGGGGGTGGTCTTGGTGACGTGCAGGGTGAGGCTCGCCCACAGGTTGGCAATCCCGTGGTCGGCGAGCGGCTGCTGCGGCTCCGGCGAGCAGCCCATCCATGCGGCTGCCCACAGGACAGCTATTGCTTGGCAAAGTCGGTTCATCTGTTTCAATCGTATATTTACGGCGGTCAACGGGGTAAAACTGGCTGTAAATATGGCATTTTTACAAAAGCCCGACACCCATTTGAGCAGCAGAACAAACCGAAGCGAGCACCTTAGTGTTTCCCCAGTTGCAAAATCATTGAAATGAAGTGGATTAAAAGCTTGGGCATCGCCCTTTTATGCCTTTACCTACTGGTATGCGGCCTCTTGTACTTCTCGCAGGAGCGCATCATTTTCCATCCCGACAAACTGGCGGAGGACTTCCGTTTTGAGGGCGGCGAGGAAGTGGAAATCCCCGTGGGCAAGGGCATTTCGCTCAACTGCCTCTGGCTACGGGAGCCTTCGGCAAAGGGCGCCATCCTGTACCTGCACGGCAACCGGGGCAGCAACCGCCGCTGCTACCACCAAGCCCAGACCATGTCCGGCAACGGCTACGACATCTTCATGCCCGACTACCGGGGCTTCGGCAAGAGCGACGGCGAAATCGTGTCCGAGGAGCAGCTTTTCAGCGATGCCCAAGCGGCCTACGATTTTTTAAAAAAACATTACGCCGAAGACCGCATCGTTGTCGTCGGCTACTCCATCGGGTCGGGCATGGCCAGTTATGTCGCTTCGCAAAACAAGCCGCAACAACTCCTGCTGCTCGCCCCCTACACCAGCGTGGTGGACTTGAAGAACAGCCGTGCGCCATTTCTCCCCGATTTTTTGTTGAAATATCCGCTTCGCAACGTCGAACACCTGCGCAAGGTGAAGTTCCCGGTCACACTCTTCCACGGCAGCTACGACGAGGTCATCCCGTTCCAAAGCTCGGAAGTGTTGCAGGCCATCAACCCCACGCTGTTCAAATTGGTGAAACTGGACGAAGGGCACCGGGGCGTGGTGTTCAACCCCATTTTCCAGCAAACGGTAAGCAAGCTTTTGAAGTAATATTGCATCATGGAAAAAACGAAAATTCCCGCCCTGCTCGACGAGAAATTCAACAACATGGCCCAATGGCTGATAGCGCACCCTGCCGAGAAATGGGCGCTTGGCCCTGCGGGCAAATGGACGACCGGGCAGCACGTCGTGCACCTCATACAAAGCACAAAGCCGCTCGTGCGGGCGCTTTCGTTGCCGGGCTTTGTGCTCCGTTGGAAGTTCGGCACGGCCAACCGCCCGTCGAGGGATTACGACACCATCGTGGCCCGTTACCATGAGAAATTGGCTGCCGTCAATGGGGTTGTGGTATCGCCTTTTTCACAGAACATGCCCGCCACGCCGCCAGAAGGGAAGGAGGCGCTCATCGCCGAATTGGCGGCCTGGAACAAAAAACTGAACCGGAAAATGGCTGGGTGGTCGGATGCGCAGTTGGATAAACTATTGCTGCCCCACCCGCTCATGGGCCGCATGACGCTGCGGGAGATTTTGATGTGGAATGCTTATCATACGGAGCATCATCATGGGATTTTGGAGCGGATGTATTAGACCGTAGCACCCCGCACCCCCTCCAAATACTCCCGCACCGCCGTAAACGACACGGCCTTCCCATCAAAATATTGCATGGCTTCTGCTGCCTCGTCGGCCTTCGCACCGAGATGGTTCAGGATGTTTGCCAAGTGCATCTTCATGTGCCCAGCCTGTATGCCCGTGGTGACGAGCGAGCGCACCGCAGCGAAGTTCTGCGCCAAGCCCGTGCTGGCAATTATCATCATCAGTTCTTCCGCCGAGGGGTTGCCCAGCATTTCGAGCGAGAGCTTTGCGATGGGGTGTAGCTTCGTCAGGCCGCCCACTGTGCCAAGCGCCAATGGCAAATCCAGCCAGAAGCGGAAGATGCCGTTTTCGATGGTGCAATGGCTGAGGCTGCGATAGTGGCCGTCACGGGCGGCGTAGGTATGGCAACCTGCCTCCACGGCCCTGAAATCGTTGGCGGTGGCCAGCACCACGGCGTCCACGCCGTTGAAGATGCCCTTGTTATGCGTGGTGGCCCGGTGCGGGTCGAGGTAGGCAATGCGCACGGCCTTACGGAATTTTTCGGCCAATTCGGCTGCGGAAAGCCCGTTATTGAACGGCCCGAGTTTGTCCACGGGACATTCGACCCAGGCCCGTACGAGACACTCCGGCGTGTAGTTGCTGAGGATGGACATGATGATGCTCACGTCCCGCTCGCCATCGTCGAAGACCGGGTGCGTGGCGATGAAACGGTCTAAGGTTTTTGCGAAGCATTCCAGCACCGAGTTGATGAAATTGGCGCCCATGCTGTCACAAGTCTCGAAGCTGACCTTGAGCTGATAGTAGCGGGGTTCCTGCACCGTGAAGTCCAAGAGTTCGATGCCCGTGACGCCGCCGCCCCGCTTTTCCATGTTGGCGGTGATGGGCGCTGCGTCTTGCAGCAATTCGGTTTTCAGTTCCTCGAACACGCTTTCCAGCTTGCGCACGTCGCCATTCCAAGAGAAATGCACTTGCCCCAACTTCTTGGTTCCCAATACTTTGGCATGAAACCCGCCCCGGTCGAGCCAGTATTTGGCGGCACTGCTGGCAGCGGCCACCACCGAGCTTTCCTCGATGACCATCGGCACGGCATAGACCCTGCCGTTTATCATGAAATTGGGTGCTACCCCGAAGGGCATGGGGAAGTTGCTGAGGGTGTTCTCGCTGAAGCCGTCGAGCAGGCGCTGCTGTTCCTCGTCCGGGTTCCACCAACGCATGAGTTCCTGCTTGGCCTCGGCAGGGTTCTGGAAAAATTGCTCCGCCACCCATTTCACCTTGTCAGGTTTGGAGAGTTTGGAGAAGCCGGATATCGTTTTGTTGCTCATTTTCTCAAAATTTAACTGCCTCTAAATGACTTCATGACTTGTTCATGCCAATCAAACATGTATTTAAACTTCTCTTCAAATTCCTTTACAAGTTTTTTAAATTCAATATCTGGCTCTACAAGAATCATGTCATCCGTTGTGCAGAAAAACACTTGGCTCCCAAATCGCTTGACTATTTCGTGAACGAAAAGTAGTTGGGCAATTGGACTATGGTAATGCTTGCCAAAAAACAGTACCTCCAATTCTTCATTCTCTTCCTTTGGATAAGCAGATATTTCAAAAAGGAAATCATTATTGCTCTCACCATAAAGCTCTAAGCTGAGTCTTGTTTTTTCAGGCTCTTCTTCTCTTTTTTCATTTCTAATATTTAGCCCTAATTCTTCAATTATTTCCTTCACTTGTCTAAAGGTTGGGCTTTTTGATTTTTCAATAATTGGCCTGAATAACTCCTCGTCGGACTTTTTGTACTGAATCCAAGTCCTTGGCGATATCATCATGAAATTATTAGCCATAACTAATTTATTTTATTTTCAAAAACGCCTCCGCCAATTCCAACCCTCTCACCTGCGCCGCCACATACTCCCGCAATTCCTCATAACTCCCCCGTGCATGTTTCAAAAAGCCGGAAGCCTGGCCGTAAACGCTCGAAACTTGGAGTTTTTTCATCAAATAAAACCCATCCAAAAAGCCGCCGATGCCGCCGGAGATGATGATTTGCCGACAGCGCATTTGGTCGCCGAGTTCGGCGGCGATTTGGTTGGTGAACTGCACCATTTCGGCTGCGGTGTGGCCCACCTGTGCCAATTGGCCGTAGGTCTGCGCCTTAGCTTCTTCGCTCCGCAACAGTTCGAGTTTCGCAAAATTGGTGCCCCCAGCAGCGGCGAAGTCCACGGCTTGCAGCGGCAATTGCAACAGCGCCCGAAGGCTGGCCGGCCCCATGCCTTGTCCCACTTCCTTGACGATGAGCGGCACGCCGGGCAGTTTTTCCAACAGGGTCAAAATCGTCTCCATCGGTGGCCGCTGAAAACGATCGCCCTCCGGCTGCATCCATTCTTGCAATGGGTTCACATGGATGATGAGGCCGTCGGCCTGAAGTTTTCCGAGGAGGGATGTCACCCTGCCAAGTTCTTGTTTATCAATGAGTTGCTCCAACTGCGCCACGCCGAGATTGGCGTACAGCGGCAGGTCGGGGCCGATGAGGTGCCGCACGGCGAAGTCCTCCAGCGTATCGTCGGAGAAGAGCAGCGAGCGGCAGGAGCCAAGGCCCATGCCCATGCCGAACTCGGCGCAGGCCCGTGCAAGGTTGTGGTTGATGGTATGTGCCCAGTCCGTGCCGCCAGTCATGCTGCTGACCCAAAGGGGCGTGTGCAACGTTTTGCCCAAAAACTCAACCGGCGGCAGGCTGCCCGGCTGCGGGTGGGCCGACAACAACGGTTCGTAGT
>JALOMF010000638.1 GCA_025455635.1 Saprospiraceae bacterium
CTACCATTTGAGTAGTTGGCATCACCGAGGCCCCAGTCATAGGCCACATTCTTGAACTGTGTGCCATCAGTGTTTTTGAACATGAAATTGGAAAGGGGCGTGGATGGAATTTTTTTCAAATAGTCATCAATGGTCTTAAAATTCACGTTGTTCAATCCCCCAGCTTTCATCACCGAATCCACCGTGTAATTTAGGTAATCGAGGTTGGTGACGTCCCTCCGGTAGCCATTGGTGATGAACAAATCTTTCAACCCATCATTGTCAAAGTCAGCGAGCAACGGGCTCCAACTCCAGTCGGTTGCCCAAACTCCAGCTACAATCCCCAGCTCATCGCATTTTGGCACGCCTTCTTGTTTGGTGCCGTTGTTTATTTGTAGGGCGTTCCTCATCAATTGGTGGCCATAGCCGTACTTCACCAAGCTCTGGTAACGGTCTTGAATCATGGTGGTCATCAGCTCTTTCCGCCGTTGGTTGTTATCGGCAATCATGTCCAATGAAACGAGGTCAATGAGTCCGTCGTTATTGACATCAGCTATGTCAACCCCCATTGTGTTGCTGCTGATATGTCGGAAATAGCGCCAAGTTTCATCTTTAAAGCCCTTTCCTTTTTGATTGATGTAGAGAATGTCCGGCTCGATGTAATCGTTTCCAACGTAGATGTCGGGATAGCCATCATCGTTGAAATCAGCGGTGGACACACTAAGCCCCCAAGCCCTGTTGTGGATGCCCATGTCTTTTGAGACATTCGTGAAGCGGCCATTTCCATCGTTTCGGAAAAGCTTATCCGACTCCCACTCATTGCTTGGGTCGGTCAGGCGGATGACCTCGGTTTTGCTCGTTGACAGTTGTTTCACTCGAATGCGGTTTACTTCACCCCAAGTGATTGGGTGATTTAAAACGTACAGGTCAAGGTCGCCATCAAGGTCGAAATCGAAGAAATTAGCATGGTTGGATGCCGACTGGTCATCAATGCCGAATGCCGCTGCTTGCTCGGTGAACTGTAAATTGCCAGTGTTGATGAAAAGCAGGTTCCCCCGTTCTGGCCCAATCTTGATTCCAGTTCGGCAGACATACAAATCTTGGAACCCATCGCCATTTACATCTGCTACCGATACCCCAGTTTTTATGCCACCAATCGCCGCTACACCCGCTTTATCGGTTATGTCTTCAAATTTGAAATCGCCTTTGTTGAGGTACAGCTTGTTGGAGCCTTGCGTGGCCGTGAAATAGACATCCGGCAATTCATCATTGTTGATGTCAATGATGGCAACACCACCACCATTGTACAAATAAGAATTCGTGATGATGTTCAGCTCAAAACTTTCCTTGATTCTGTTGGCGAAATCAATGCCTGTGGCTTTGGCATTGAGTAGTTCAAAATGCGGGTCGGCAGGTGGTTCAAGCTTGGCAGTGGTAGTCGAGTTGGGTTGCTCATTTTTGCAAGCAAACAATAGCGTCAAAGTGGCAAAAAGCGCTATGCAGTAATATCTTTTCATGAATTGAAATTTCTTGTTTCGTACTGTTGGTCAAATATCGTACTCCCCGGACACAAAGTTATGAATTGTAAACTAGGAGAAAGGTTGTTTTGCGGGCGGTTAGAAAACATATTTCCATTTTTCTAAATTTTTGGCTTCTTATTTGCATTTGTTTTCATGTGTACCTAAGCTGCTAAATATAGTCCCAGTTTGTATTCAAACGAGTTACATCATGAAAAAGCAAATTTTACTCCTCTTCTGCTCATTGTTTGGCTTGAGTGCCTTTGCTCAATACAACGAAGTGGGTGCCATGCTCGGTGGTGCCAATTACATGGGCGACCTCAGCAACCAGAAAATGTCAAATGCCCATTATCACGGCATGTTCGGCTTGTTCGCAAGGCACAATGCCAACAAACGTTTCTCCGTGAAGGCATCATTGCTCAAGGGAATGATAAGCGGCAAGGACGCAAACTCCATCAATGCAGCCCAGCGTGAGCGCAATTTGAGCTTCCGTACCCACCTGACCGAACTGGCCGTCACGGGCGAAATGAACCTTTCGGAATACAATATCCGGGATGGCAAGGGCAGCGTGCCCTATATTTTCACGGGTTTGGCAGTCACTCGTTTCAATCCACAAGCTGAAATCAGGGGTGCTTGGCATGACCTCCAACCACTCCACACCGAAGGCAAACGCTACATGCGCAATACATTGGCCATACCTTTCGGGCTTGGAATCCGGTTCAATGTCAGCTACAAATTGAACATCGGTCTGGAGTTTGGTGCCAGGCTTACCTCTACCGACTACCTCGACGATGTCAGCACCTACTATCCCGATGTAGCTGGGATGGCCCGTGGCGATGTTTCCAACAATGATTGGTACATGTTCGGTGGGCTGACGGTTTCGGTCAACTTAACCGATAAATACGGGCTGGATTTCGACAAGAAATACGATGTTTTCAAGGAGCATTTGAAAAAAGCTGCCAACGAGAAAAAGGCAAAGAAACAGCTCGAAAAATCAAAATACAAGCAGCAAAGACTGCCGTTCTGGAAGAAAAACAAAATGCAGCCAGTCGTCAAGAAGCGAACCGAAAAAACAACAACGAAATAAGCGCAAATCTTTAATTTGCGAAAACTAAAAGTGGCTCCAAGTGCAATGCTTGGCGCCACTTTTTTTTGGAGGAGAGGGTCAGCTTGCCTTTTTCGCCACAAAGTTTACCCCAAAGAAAAAATACTCTCGGAGCAGCCCGAACCTCCGCCAAAGCGCCTGCTCTTGTTGCATCACTTTTTCCGAGGTTTTCCTATGAAAAAAGGATGGCGGAAAAAAGCGAACATAGTTCATCTTGTCTTCCTTCATTTCAAAGCCGGCCTTCACGAACTCTTGCCTCCAAACTGGGTACGGCCTGATGTTCTCGTTGCCCATTTTCACGGTTCTGCCCAGCCCTTCGTCGTAGTATTCGATGATGCGGTTGTTGCCCCGTTGCTTGTAGAGTTTCAGGCGTTGGATGAGGTTGTTGCCGTTTTCCTCGATGGCAATCAGCACCCCGCCAGGCTTCAAGGTTTTGTAAAAAATGGAAAGACTTTGCTGCAATGGCTCCAAGTGGTGGAGCGTATCCTGCACAATGATGATGTCCTCGGAAGAAGGGCTGATGTCCGTTGAAAATACATCCTCGTAGCTCGTTTTCACAAGCGACATGTCGCCATAATTCGACCAAAAAGCAAGCCTCGAATGAATTTCTTTGTAGTAAAACTCAAGGGTTGTTCCCCTTGATGCAAAACCATTCAAGGCCAAAAAAATCTGCGTAGTAGCGTACCCACAGCCACAATCCCAAATTTTTGGGGATGCGACCCCCGTTTCTTGAATTTGCTCCAACACGTATTGCAGCCGTTGGCAAAAATAGGATTTGCGGAATGGCAATTTTGAGGGGTCTTCGTGGAATTTGTAGTATTCCCGCAGTTTTTCCCTTGACTTCAGTTCTTCATAAAAAAGCTCAAAAAACTGTTCTACACTCATCTCAGAGGTTTTTTGATTCATTTACTGGCTTCAGCGGCGGGCAAATGTAAAAATATCCGCCTGAATTCGGTTTTTGAAAAACATTAACAGCTACGCTCGCCGTTACTTTCATTTTGCTTGTTTACTTTGCCTCAAAGTTCTTGCATGCAAAACGTTTCTCCACCACCTCCATTTAGTTGTACCTATTCGCCGAACTTACCCGAACTACTTCGGCAACTCGGCTGTACCATCGCACTGAGCACTTACCAAGCGGGCAAATTGATTCTACTCTCCGCCAAAAATGACGATGAACTGACCCAGCTACCCCGCAATTTTGCAAAGCCGATGGGCATTGCCCTGCATGGAAAAAAAATGGCGATTGCTTGCCTTGACGAAGTCATCGTGTTGGCAAA
>JALOMF010000639.1 GCA_025455635.1 Saprospiraceae bacterium
CTGGATGAACCCAAGCAGGGCGGGTCATTTGGTTTTGGGCAACGATGGCGGCATCAACATCAGCTACGACGATGGCGAGCATTGGGTAAAATGCAACACGCCGCCAGTCGGGCAGTTTTATGCGGTGGCCGTTGACATGGCCCAAGACTACAACGTGTATGGCGGCCTACAAGACAATGGCGTTTGGACTGGCCCACACAATTACGAGGCGGGCGTTGGTTGGCACGATACCGGACACTACCCGTACAAGTCGCTGTTGGGTGGGGATGGCATGCAGGTAGCCGTGGATTCACGGGACAATGAAACGGTGTACACTGGCTATCAATTCGGCAATTATTTTAGGGTAAACAGGAGCACTGGCCAGTCGGAGGGCATCACGCCCACGCACGAGTTGGGCGAGCGTCCGCTACGCTGGAACTGGCAAACGCCCATCCACCTCAGCCGCCACAACGAAGACATTCTTTACATCGGCTCGCATAAATTGCACCGGAGCTTCAACCAAGGAAAGGATTGGGTGGCTATTTCTGGGGACCTGACCAACGGAGGTATGCAGGGTGACGTCCCATTTGGCACACTCACTACCATCCATGAAAGTCCCATGAAATTTGGGCTAATCTACACTGGCTCAGACGACGGGAAAGTGCATGTGACCAAAGACGGAGGAAACGCTTGGAACGACATCAGCGCCAATTTGCCAGCCGGGCTTTGGGTGAGCCGGATGCAGGCGTCTTTACACGAACAGGGCCGGGTTTACTTGGCTTTGAATGGCTACCGCAATGACAACTTTGAGGCATTGGTATTTGTTTCCGAAAATTATGGCGATACTTGGCGGAGAATTGGCACCGACCTTCCCCTCGAACCCGTCAACGTCCTCAAAGAAGACCCTTCCAACCCTGAACTGCTGTACCTTGGCACCGACAACGGACTCTACGCAAGCCTTGACCGGGGCCAGAACTTCATGCAGCTGAAAGAAAACCTGCCTGCGGTGGCTGTTCACGACTTGGTGGTGCATCCACGGGAGCACGAGTTGCTGGTGGGCACGCATGGCCGGTCGCTCTACTTGGCCGACATTCGCCATGTTCAACAACTGAGGGACAGCATTCTGGCGGAGGAGCTTTTCGTTTTTGAGCTTGAAAAATTGAAGTTCCGGGGGAGTTGGGGCAGTGCTTGGAACGCTTGGAGCAAGAACGTACCTGAGCCGAAAGTGAACCACGTGGTTTTTTCAAAAAAAGCTGGGAAGCTGAAAACTACGGTGCTGATGGGTGATTTGAAGCTCAAAACTTGGGAAACCGAATTGTCGCAGGGCCTCAACTACCTGGACTACAACGGGGAAGTGATGGAATCAGCAGTCACTGGTTTTGCGAAGCTGCTCAATGAAAAAAAGAAAAAAGAGGACAAAACGATAGTAATCAACAAGGCCAAGAACGGCAAGTATTACCTCCAAAAAGGAACCTACAAACTAGTTTTTGAAAAAGACGGGCTAAAAATCGAACGGAATTTGACGATTGAATAGCCATTTTTAATGAAGAAGTATGTTGCTTAACCTAGGCTGGTTTACCATCTAACGTATTGAATTTCAGATATTTAAAGAAAATAGCCAGCCTGAAAAAAATGTTATATGGCAAAAGTAATGGTATTTATTGATGGCACCTGGTTGTACTCCAACCTGCGCAGCCTCGGAGAAGACTTTCAAGTGGACTACGGAAAACTACCGCACGTGGTAGGCAACCAAATCGCCAAAAAGCTCGGCGACCGTAGCGTGGACATCGTCCGCATCTTCATGTTCGGCTCCAATGCCACCAACTACCTCGACGCCGACAAGGAGATGGTGAAGCGCCGCCGGATTTTCTACGACGTGCTTCGGGAGGAGTACAATTACGAGGTCGAAGTTTACCTGGTTGACTACCGTGGCCGCCGCCTAAAACGCAAGGACCGACACCCCGACGACGATTTTTCGCCAGAGGAAAAATGCGTGGACATTGCCCTCGCCTCATCCATGCTCTATTTCGCTGCACTGCCATTGGCCTACGACATTGCCATCGTGATTGGCGGTGACCGGGACTATGTGCCAGTGCTGCAAAAAGTGCGGTTGCTTGGCAAGCGAACGGCCATCGCCAGTATCCACGGGGCGTGTTCGTTTGAGCTGTCGGAAGGCAAAAACCTAAAGGGAGTGCGCGACTTTGACGTGATTTGGCTGAACGACCTGATGGACGAAATCAAGATGTCGCCAGAAGTTCGGGATGTGTACTGCAAGGCTCCTACGCACACTGGGCCTAACCCGATTCAGACCGATGAATTTGTGCGGAAAAACAGGGCATTTTAGATGACCGCTACGGCAATCAAGCGGGCATCTCCAACGAGAGCGTCAGGTACCGGGAACAGGGCGAGCTTGTGCCTGAAAATGTGGTGGAACTGCGAACAGGCGACCATTGCTCTGGCTCGGTGAAGCGGCTGATGGAGTTCTGCGGATTTATCGGAACCAACATCGGCGATTTTTATTTCGGCATGGATGATTGTGTTGGAGGCACTGAGTTTTCGAAGCTCCGCATGGGCGACCGGGTGGATTTCATCATTTCGAAAATGCCCAGAAAAGAGTTCAGGGGCAGGGACGGAAATGGCAACGCAGAAGAAGTCTCACTTGCTCACTAGGGTTCGTACCAAGCAAAAAACGAATAGAAATGCGCATACTGCTCTTGGTTTTCTTGGCGGTGGTTTCCGCAAATTTATTTGGGCAGTCGCCAAAACGGTGTGCCACAGCTCACGAAACGGAGCAGTGGCACACCGCTGTTTTGCCGAAGGCAGCAGGGCAAAACAGTGTGACGGGCAGGGCTGTAGTCACCATTCCAGTCGTGGTGCATGTAGTGTGGAATACCTCGGTAGAGAACATTTCGGATGAACAAATCCATTCGCAAATCGAAGTGCTGAACCAGGATTTCAACGCACAAAATTCCCAAATAGCCACTGTGCCCAATGGATTTCAAGCAGCCATTGCCGATGTGGACTTTGAGTTTTGCCTGGCCAGCAAAGACCCGCTCGGCAATCCTACCACAGGGATTACCCGAACCCAGACCAGCAACAACATTGGAATCGGAGGCACCGCAGCCATCCATCGCAGCTCACAAGGCGGACAAGATGCTTGGGACACTGACCGCTACCTGAACATTTGGGTGGCGAAGTTCCAAGGCTCGATAGGCGGGATAGCCAGCTTCCCTGGCGAAGGGCCTGCCGATGAACAAGGTGTGGAAATCAACTACAAGCAGTTCGGGACGATAGGCACTGCGACGAATCCGCCCTATCACTTGGGCCGCACCTGCACCCACGAAATCGGCCATTATTTCAACCTAGAACATGTTTGGGGGCCAAGTTTGAATAGCTGCTGCGACGAGGACGATGGGGTGTCGGATACGCCAAACTCCTGCGAAACCTATATTGACCAGTGCCCTACTGGCACAACCTTCTCCTGTGCCATGCCCGATATGTGGATGAACTTCATGAACTACACTGACGATGCCTGCATGGCCATGTTCACGAAAGGGCAAAAGGAAAGGATGTACGCAGCACTCAACACCTTTCGGCCCGGTCTGCTGAATGCGGACGGCTGCCAAACGCTAGGCTTGGAGGAAGTCATTGCGAAGCCGATCATCGAAGTGCTTGGAAACCCGTTTGTGGATGAACTCAAATTGCGCATAAATGCCAGTGACCATGCGGCTTGGGACCTACAAGTTTGGGATACAGGTGGAAGGCTTTTCCTGCAAAAAAAGCTAGCATCTAACCACGATTTTGAGCTGGATACCAGCGCCCTCCCCAGTG
>JALOMF010000640.1 GCA_025455635.1 Saprospiraceae bacterium
ATGCGGTTGGAGCGGGTAGCCGTCGAAGAACGGGAAATTGGCGTCGAGGTAGTAGAGCTTCGTGCCGGGGTACTTCGCCGCCAACTTTTCAGCGACCCGCTCGCAGCTTGCCTTCACTTCCGGCCTTACATAATGATGGTTCAGTACCGCAAAATAGAAAGCCTGATGGGGCTTGAGGTTTGGATTTCCAAAGACCGGAAGTGGAACCCGGCCCGACTCCATTTTTGCCAAGGGCGGCACCACGAATTGGTTCACGAGCAGGTAAATTGCTGAGAAAGCGACAATTTTGACCACCAGCGGCAACCAGTTTCGCCCATATTTTCGGTTGATGACCTTGAACAGCGGCAAAAAAGCGAGATAGACGATGCCGCCTGTTTGGGTGAATAGGGTGAGCAGTGCGATGAGTAGAAAGTGCTTTAAGACTTGCCACATATTTTCAATTTACGAGTAGGTGGAATAATATCTTGGATACTTGTTTTTTGACGCTGAAAGACGCTGATTTTTATGATTGATTATGTTTCGATGATGCAAATACGCCTTCGGCGATTGGCAACATTGGACTTTTGCCGAAGGCAAAACTTTCATAAAATATCATAGAAATCAGCGTCTTTCAGCGTCAAAAAAAACATTATCACACCAAATTTCAATTTCACTCCACATTCATGGGACGATTAATAATCCCCTCTCACCATCTCCTCCCGCATTTTCAACAACCTATCTTCCGTCTCGTCATCCATCACCGAAGCACGTTGGCAGTCCTTCCAGCGATTATCCAGGTCTTGGTAGAGCAGTGCGTAGTAGCCCAAGAGGGGCATGGCCAGCACCAAGCCGATGAGCCACCATTTGCCGATGACCAAGGCGGCTACGAAGCAGATGAGCCAGTAAACAGGGTACAGCACCATCGTAACGAAGATGGTCACAGAGGCCCTGAACTCGATGTTCTTCGCTTTTTTCTTCGCAAAAGCATGGCCGAGGTAGAGCGGCAGGAAGTTCAGTGCATAGCCTATCAGGAAGAATACCCATGACACGCCCAGAAGTGTGGCATTGGCCATCGAGTAGGAGGTATGGTCCATCAGGCCACGGTCGGTGGTGCCAGCTTTTGCCAGCAAGCTGGTGTACTGCCCGACGAGTTCCTTTAGTTTGGACTTGCGTGCTTCGGGCAGTGCGTTGAGCTGGTCAGCGAATTTTTTCTCCTGAAAAAGCGGCGCAGGGTCGGTGGAAAAACGAGGCAATACCCGTTGCGAGGAGCCATTGCGGTGGATATCGAGCAGCGGCTCCTTCCACACATCGTCTTCGGGGTTTTCTAGGTGGATGACCCGCTCGGCTAGGTGTTTGCGAAGCTCATTGGTCAGTTGATTGACACCCTTAGCTTGGTTTTCTTGGTAGGTAGGGTAGTAGTCCAGCACCCGTATCGGCTCGCCGAAATCAATCTTCACTTCTGAGCGGAACTGGTCGGGATTGGTATAATTCACCCCCACGGGCACGATATGCACGTCGAGGCCAGCGTATTTGTCAATGGCACCGAACACGATGCGGGCCGTGCCTTTCATCAAGGGGCGCAGGCGTTTTTCGTGCTTGGTGCGGCCCTCGGCCAGTATCATCACCATTTGGTTTTTGGAGAGGGTTTCGTAGCACTTGTCGAAGGTCTCGTAATTGGTTTTCAGGCCGCTGTAGCCATTGTCGTCAAGCCGGAAAATGGGCACGATATGCACCCAGTCGTACAGTTTTCGGATGAACGGGCTGTTGACGTAGAGGTCGCCACGGGCGAGGAAATTGAGCGGTTCTTCGAGCCAGCAAGCCACGATGCAAGGCTCAATGAAGGCCGTCGGGTGGTTCAGCGCCAAAATCACGGGCTTGCCCTTCGGTATCCGTTCTCGGTGCGAGATGTTCATCTTACGGAAATAGACCGATAAGGCTATTTTTGCACAAGGCTTTAACAGGCTGTAAATCATTGCTGGGTGGTGTTTTCGCAGTTACTTGTTTTTGCGAAGCGGCAAAAATACGACTAGCCCAGCCATTTTCTAAAAAATGCAAACTCAAAAACAGCTTATCGTCATCGGAGGGGCCACGGCCACTGGCAAAACCGCCGCTGCCATACAGGTAGCGCAGCGCTTCGGTGCCGAGATTTTGTCCGCCGACAGCCGCCAGTTTTACCGGGAAATGAGCATCGGCACGGCCAAGCCCACGGCGGAGGAGCTGGCACAGGCCCCGCACCATTTCATTGATTCGCTGTCGGTGACGCAGGACTATTCGGTGGGCGATTTTGAGGCGGACGCCTTGGCTTTGCTTCGCAAAATTTATGAAAAAAGCGACGTGCAGGACTTGATGCAATGGTTTGAAAATGAGGGGATTGCGCCCTTGCAGGATGAATTGCGGCGGCTCGACCCCGTTTACCACGGCCAAGTTGACCTCCAAAACCCGCACCGCCTCATCCGGGCGCTGTCGGTCTGTCGGGCGAGCGGGCAGCCGTTTTCCGCTTTTCGTTTACAGGAAAAAAAGCAGCGGTTTTTCACGCCCATCTACTTACTGCTGGATGTGGAGCGCCCTGTTTTATACGAAAAAATCAACCACCGGGTGGACCAAATGATGCAGCTCGGCCTACTGGAAGAAGCCCGTGCGCTGTACCCCCAGCGGCATTTGAACGCCCTGCAAACCGTTGGTTATCAGGAGCTTTTCGATTTTTTTGATGGAAAATGCAGCTTGGAAGTAGCCGTCGAAAACATCAAGCAGAACAGCCGCAGGTACGCCAAGCGCCAGTCCACTTGGTTCCGGAAAGACCCGCATTGGAACCGGTTCGACCCGGGAGATGTGGAGGGGATGATGACGTTTTTGGCGGGGGCAGTGAATGGAAGTTACCCCAGCTTGTAAATGCAGCGGCAGCGCCGCAAAACATTTGTAGCTTATGGATAAAGCACGAATCTCAAGGTGCAGTGCACCGAAATATTACGGTGCGCTGCACCTTGAGAAGGCGCTACCGAACATTTCTACAAATGTTTCGCAGCGCTGCTGCTTCCCCGGCAGACTTTTTTCTCCAACTTGATTAATGGATGCTAAAATATCCGCTCCTTCCTCACCAATTTCCCCAATTCCTCATAACTCAGCAAAAAATCGGTCGGCCCCAAAGCGTAGGCGGCGGCCTCGAAGGGGTTGTACCAGCAGTAAATGCCTTCCTCTTGCAGCTCAAAATTCATGGGTAGCTCGAACTCGCCGCCCCAGAAAAACCCTTCGTCGGTGAGGTTGGCGTCTTGGGGCAATTCCCTCGCTTTTTTGAAGGCTTTTTCGGCGAGGGCTTCCACGGCTTTTTGGTCGGTGAGGAGGTCTTGCCAAGTGAGCGATTTGCCCGTTTTCAGGTCAATGTTCAGCACGGAAATAAACGAATTGGGATGGGCGCCGCCAGCGTAGGAGTAGGAGCCGAGCGTGATGGCCGCCAGCTTGGGCGTGTGCAGCCCGACTTCTCCTGTCACGCTAACTTCCCAGCTCGCATCTGTTTGATTATCAGGCATTTCCGCCTTGGCCGATTGCCATTCTTTCAGGAAAGAAGCAGCGG
>JALOMF010000140.1 GCA_025455635.1 Saprospiraceae bacterium
AGCTCCCTAACTGACGAACAACGCTCCATACTTGCCAAGATGCTCACTGCCCCCGACTACTTCCTGCTCTGGGGGCCGCCCGGCACGGGCAAGACGAGCCAAGTGCTACGCCATTTTGCCAAATGGATTTTTGAAAACACCGACGAAAACCTGCTGCTGCTGGCCTACACCAACCGGGCCGTGGACGAAATCTGCGAGGCGCTGGACAGCCTCGGCGACGAAGTAAAAAGCGCCTACTTGCGCATCGGCTCCCGCTACTCGACGGGACAACAGTTTGAAAATCAGTTGCTTGCGAAAAAAATCGAGGAGGTGACGACCCGCAAGGGCCTGAAGGAAGTGCTGGAGCACCACCGCATTTTCGTGGCGACGCTGGCCTCGCTTTCCAACAACCTAGAGCTGCTCCAACTCAAAAAATTCCGGCGGGTGGCCATTGACGAGGCTTCGCAAATACTGGAGCCGGGGCTGGTCGGGCTGCTGCCGCAATTCGAGCAGTGGGTGCTCATCGGCGACCACAAGCAACTGCCCGCCGTGGTGGTGCAGCCGCCCGAGGCATCCGCCGTTTTGGATGAAAAACTACACGGAATCGGCCTGCAAAACCTCCGGAACTCCCTCTTCGAGCGGCTCTACCGAAGGGCGGTGGAGCAGGGCTGGCACTGGGCCATCGGTCACCTGAGCCACCAAGGGCGGATGCACGAGGACATCATGCGCTTTCCCGGCGAGCATTTTTACGAAGGAAAACTCCGCATTTTACCGAAGGAAATACCTGCTTCGCAGAAGCAGCTTGCACCGCTGGCAGCACAAGTATCTGATAATCAAGGAGATTGGTTGGCTAAAATCGAAGGCCGCCGCATCGCCTTCCTCGACACGCCCGCCGACCGCCAAAGCCCCAGCCGCAAGACGAACCGGCACGAAGCCGAGCTGTTGGTGAACCTCGTCAAGTGGTTTCAAGGTAGCGCCTCCAATCCGCAATCCGCAATTACTGACGTGAATCTTCGATTTCGCAATCCGCAATCAATTGGTATAATCACTCCCTACCGTGCACAAATCGCTCAAATTCAGGAGGTTATGCAGCGGGAGGGCATTGACTGTACCAACCTGACCATTGACACGGTGGAGCGCTACCAAGGCGGGGCGAGGGACATCATCCTCATTTCGCTCTGCGTGAATGCCGCTTCGCAAATGGAGACGCTCGTTTCGCTCTCGGAGGAGGGCGTGGACCGCAAGCTGAACGTGGCGCTGACGAGGGCACGGGAGCGGGTGGTGGTGCTGGGTTGTGAGGAGATTTTGCAAAAGAACTTGGTCTATCGGAAGTTTATCGAGTACGTGAAAGGAGCGTAAATTAGGTGCTTAAAGAATGGCGTGGATGGCCCAATGTTAGCCTCGTTTTTTTCAGCAAACAAGCCATATTTTGTCTGTGCTGGTTCACACAAACTTGATTTTGATTTTTCGCTTAAATGTCTATCTTCGCACCGTTTTTCCAAAAGCAGGGTTCAAACCTTCATCCAGTCTGATATGCAAAAAGTTGTTTTCAAGGATTTGGGCCGTATTTCTTACCGGGAGGCTTGGGACATGCAGCAGCAGTTGCACGATGAGGCCATCCGCCGGAAACGGGAGAACCGGGAGCGGAAGGAGCGGGGCGACGAGCTTTTGCCCATCAGCCACCACCTCTTGTTTTGTGAGCACGACCCCGTGGTGACACTGGGCCGCAGTGGCTCCGAAAACAACCTCTTGCTGGACGAAGCGGGCCTACGTGAAAAGGGCATCGAGTTCTACAAAATCAACCGGGGCGGCGACATCACCTACCACGGGCCGGGCCAAATCGTCGGGTATCCGATTTTTGACCTCGACGAGTTCTTCACGGATGTGCATCGCTACGTGCGGTACTTGGAGGAGGCAGTCATCCGCACCTTGGCGGAATATGGCATTGAAGACGCCTACCGCATCGAGGCTTACACGGGCGTTTGGCTGCCGCAAAAAGGGTGGCTGCCCAAGCGTAAAATCTGCGCCATCGGGGTACACCTGAGCAGATGGGTCACCATGCACGGGTTCGCTTTCAACGTGAACACCGACTTGGGCTACTTCCGCCATATCGTGCCATGTGGCATCAACGACCAAGACAAAGACGTTACTTCCCTGGCTAAAGAGCTGGGGCATACTGTTGATGAGAACGAGGTCAAGGAAAAACTGCGACGCCACTTTGCTGATTTATTCGGCTTTGAATTTGCGTAAGCTGTGTTTTTCGATTTCTTCAACGGCCCGCTTTGCTGGTCAACAACCGATTAGGACACTCGTCCAATCCGTTGTACGGCAAGCCGGACACAATCAGGATTCATGGCCCATGAGAAAAGATATTCCAGAATACAAAGTGGAAGATTTGGCCATTGCCATTTTGCCAAGAATTGAGGATGGCATCCAAGACAATGAAATGTGGGATGTTTACCTGCTGAACCTGAAAGACGATACGATTGAGAATGTGCTGATAAACTCTAAGGGCTACGGCGAACTGGATGGTGAGCAGATGAAAACGACCACGCTGCGCCATTTCTTCAATGATGTAGGCCCAAAGCAGGCGCTATTGATTGAGCCTATCCAGACGAAGCTCTTCGACATCGCCAACGAGTACTGGGTCAGCTTCACGTTCGACGGGTACATGTACGACAAGCGGTACGTCTTCGTAAGGGGGAGCATTGCGGAAGATAATTTCACGACCATTCCCGTGCTCCAGCGCAGGGGGGTGATGATAAAATAAGCCGTCCGGCGATTGGGCTTTTGGCCAATGCGGGATGGTTAACCGACCAAAAAATGAAGCCGAAAAAAGTAAGCGAATCAGTCGCAGTGATGACCGAAATGGTCATGCCCAACGACACAAACCCCCTGCACAACCTGATGGGGGGCAACCTGATGCGTTGGATGGACGTAGTGGCGAGCATATCGGCAGGCAAGCATTGCGAAGCGCATGTGGTCACTGCCAGCGTTGACCATGTTTCGTTTCACAAACCAATCGCCTTGGGCGACATCGTGACGCTGAACGCTCGTGTGACGCGGGCTTTCAATACTTCGGTGGAAATTTTCGTAGAGGTTTTCGCTGCCGATATCAAGGGGGGGAACCCCAGGAAGTGTAACCATGCCTACTTCACCTTCGTGGCGCTCGAAGACGAGACCCGCAAGCCCAAGGCCGTGCCGGAAGTGATTCCGCTGACGGGTGAGGAGGAAAAACTCTATGAAAGTGCCGCCCGGCGCCGTGAGGTGCGGCTGGTGCTCAGTGGTCGCATGAAGCCTGAAGAGGCGTCGGAACTGAGGGCACTTTTTATGAACTTTGAACCAAGCGCTGGCAATTGACCGGAGCCTTGGGTCAGCTCATGCTTCGGTACATGAAGAACATCAGCAGCATGAGCACCAAAACGGCTATGCCCACGGCGGTGAAAAACTTCTTGGAATCCCGCTTGTCCAACGATTCGTTGCGCTTTTTGCCTTTGGTTGACATGATATTTTACTTGGGTTGGTGAAAAAATAGGAACCTGCAATATTGCAACGCCGAAAATAGGGCTTTGCCAAAAAATAACAAGCAATAAGACCAATGATTTTTATCCTAAAAAATAAGCCCTGCGAACATCGCAGGGCTTATTTTTTGTGCAGTGGAGGCCCCCAGTTGCCTTATCAGGCCATCATTTACCTGCTTCCACGAAATAGTAGGTTACCTTTTGCCATTTTGCCGGGGCTGTCTCCGTAGCTGGGCATACGGCGCACTCCCCGAAAAATTGGTTCGGGCCAAGGGTTTCCATATTTTTTACCCCTGTGTTTTAGGAAGCACTTACTTTTGTCCGCCTTTGCAAATTCATGCGCCAGTTTGGTGCTTGTTTGCGAAGCAAATATCAACTCGTGTTACTTTAAATCCTTTTGTGAAATGATTTCAAACCGCTATTTCGACTTGATTGACCAGACCTTCTACTTCCCGCAGGAGGGCTTCGACATCGAAGATGGCAACCTCGTTTTCAACGGCGTACCGCTCATGTATTTGATTAAAAAATACGGCACGCCGCTCAAGCTGACCTATTTGCCCAAGATAGGCACGCAGATAAAACGAGCCAGGAACCTGTTCACAAAGGCCATGAAGACCAGCGGCTACCGGGGCAAGTACAATTATTGCTACTGCACCAAAAGCTCGCATTTCAGCTATGTGGTGAAAGAAGTGCTGAAGCACGACGTGGAAATCGAGACCTCCAGTTCCTTCGACATTGACCTCGTGCGCCGCCTTTTCGAGGAGGAGTTCATTGACAAGCAGACCATCATCGTCAACAACGGCTTCAAGACCCGTGAGTACGCCGAGAAGATTTGCAGCCTCATCAACGAAGGCTTCGAGAACGTCGTGCCCGTGCTCGACAACAAGGAGGAGCTTGCTTTTTACGAGGAAATGGTGAAGGGCCAGTGCAATCTCGGCATCCGGGTAGCCACGGACGAGGAGCCGAACTTCGAGTTCTACACCAGCCGCCTTGGCCTGCGCCCCTCCGAAATCATTTCTTTTTGCAAGGAACGCATCGAGAGCAACCCCAAGTTCAACCTGACCATGCTCCACTTCTTCGTGGACACGGGCATCAAGGATACCATCTACTACTGGGGCGAGCTAAAAAAGGCCGTGAAAATGTACTGCGAGCTGAAAAGGGTCTGCCCATCGCTCACGGGGCTGAACATCGGCGGCGGCATGCCCATCCGCAACTCGCTCGGCTCTGAGTTCGACTATACGTACATGGTGCGTGAAATCGTGAACCTCATCCTCCACGCCTGCCAAGAGGAGGAGATACCGGAGCCGGATATTTTCACCGAGTTCGGCAAATATACCGTGGGCGAAAGCGGTGCCATCATCTACTCGGTGCTGGGCCAAAAGCGCCAGAACGACGCCGAGGTTTGGTACATGATTGACAACTCGCTCATCACCACCATTCCCGATGCTTGGGGCATCGGCGAGCGCTTCATCCTGCTGCCCGTGAACAAGTGGTACAATGAGTTCCACCGGGTAAACGTCGGTGGCATCTCTTGCGACAACTCCGACTACTACAATTCCGAGATACATGATACCCGTGTCTATCTGCCCGTGATGGGCGGCAAGGACAAACCGGACGAGCCGCTATACCTTGGCTTCTTCCACACGGGCGCCTACCAAGATTCGCTCAGCGGCTACGGCGGCATCAAGCACTGCCTCATCCCGTCGCCGAAGCACATTCTTATTTACAAGGATTCAAAAGGGAACATCGTGGACAAGCTCTACAAGGAGGAGCAAAAGCCGGAGGATATGCTGCGGATATTGGGGTATATTTGATGATTTCGGATTTTCGATTTCGGATTTCGGATTGGCTCGCACCACGTTTCGATCCGAAATCCGCAATCGAAAATCCGAAATCAATTGAGCCATCCCCGCTCCTTGTACCACGCCAAGGTCTCCTCCAGCCCATCCTCCAAATCGTATTGCGGCTGGAAGTTGAGGTCTTCCTTCAGCGGCTCGATGTCGCATTTCCAGTTCAGGCTTTCGAGGATGCGCACCTTCTCCAGGTTGAGCGCCGGATAGCGGCCCGAAGCCTTGCCTGCCTGCTCCAAACCCCACGCCACGCCACGCACCAGCGCCACGGGCACGTGCAGCCGCAGGGTCCTTTTATTTAAAATCCGCTTCGCAATGCTGCCCAAATCCCACTGCGCATAGTAGCGCCCATCGGAGATGAAATAGCCCTTTCGGGAAACATCGGTGGCCGTGGTCGCATCCAGCACCGCCCGCACGAGGTCCCGCACATACACAAACGCCAAGTGCTGCCGCTGGAAGCCGATATAGCCCTCGAAGTGGCTGTTTATCATTTTGAAAAAAGTGAGGAAGTCCCTGTCACGAGGGCCATAAACCCCGGTCGGGCGGATGATGACATAGGGGAAATCGGGCTGTGCGGCCAAGTAGCGCTCCGAGGCAAGTTTGGCCTCGCCATAAGTATTGATGGGGCGCTGCGGGTCTTCTTCTTTCAGAAAATCGGTCAAATCCTTGCTCGCCACCGGGCCATAGCTGGCCGCCGAGCTGATGTAGGTGAACTTTTCGGGCATTTCGCCGGAGGCGATGATGGCGTCCACGAAGTTTTTGGTGTAATCAAAGTTCACCTTCATGTAGTCCGAGAGCTTGGGCGCAGCCACCACCCCTGCATTGTGGATGATGTAGTCGAACTGCTTGCGCCGCACGAGGTTGGCCATCTGGCCCACGTCCTCGAAGTTAAGCTCCACGAAATTGATGCGCTCATCCTGTAGGAACTCCCGGCTGCTCGACTTGCGCACGCCAGCGTACACGTCGAGGTCACGTCGCAGCGCCTCGTCCACGAGGTGGCTGCCAACAAAGCCCGATGCGCCAGTGATGAGGATTTTTTTCATTGTTGGATTGTTAAAATTGTTGGATTGCTAGGTTGTTGTCGCCAAGTGTGCAACAATCAAGCAATTCAACAATCAAACAATTTTCAAAGGTCTTTTATAAAGCACCTCCGCCGCTTGTGCTGCCTTGGGCTATAGTCCTTCCAGATGGCCTGCACGTGGATGTTCGTCTCCAGTTCAGGGTTGGTTTCCACTTTTTTGATGCCGAATTTCTGGTAATTCCGCAGGATTTTATCAAAAATCATGACGTGGACGCCCTTGCGCTGGTACTCCTTCTCAATGGCGATGAGGTAAAAATCGGCCCGGTCGTTTTTGCGCATGGAACCGAGGATGTGCAGGAAGCCGAAAGGGAAAAGTTTGCCCTTGGCCTTCTGCACGGCGTGGGAGAGGGAGGGCATCGTGAGGCCGAAGGCAATGACCTCGCCCGCCTTGTCGAGGATGATGGAAACGAACTCCGGCTTGATGAAGGTGAAATACTGCTCCGTGTAGAACTTGATTTGGGCGTCGGTCAAGGTCACGGTGCCGTACAGGTCGTGGTAAGCCTTGTTGATGAGCGCAAAAATCTTGGGCGCATACGGTTTGAGCTGGGAGCGGCTGCCCTCGACGTGCCGCAGTTCAAACCGCTCGGCCACCTTTTTTGAGAACTCGCTGATACGCTCCGGCATCTCCGTCGGCACATCAATCTCGAACTCCACCCAGTCGGTGCTCTTGCCGTAGCCCGCTGCCTCCAAGTGGGCGAGATAGTACGGGTGGTTGTACATCGTGGCGAAGGTGCCCAGCTCGTTGAACCCCTCGATGAGCATCCCCTCCCGGTCGAGGTCGGTGAAGCCGAGCGGGCCGTGGATTTGGGTCATGCCTTGCTGCCGTGCCCAGTTTTCCACGGTATTGAAAAGGGCCTGGGACACCTCCCGGTCGTCCACGAACTCTATCCAACCGAAGCGGGCGAGCCGTTTGCCTGTCTTCTCGTTTTCGGCACGGCTGAGGATGCCAGCGATGCGCCCGACGATTTTGCCGTCCCGCTTCGCCACCCAGTACCGCTTGTCGCAGTAGCTGAACGCCGGGTTTTTGCGCAGCGTGACCATGTCATCGTGGATGAGCGGCGGCACCCAGTTCGGGTTGCCTTTGTACAGCTCGAACGGGAATTTGATGAAGTCCAGCACTTCCGACCTGCTGGACGCTTCGTGAATTGTGACCATTGTTTTCGTTTAAACTTCTTGGCCTTTCAGGATTTCAAGCTCCCGTGCCACCGCCGCCATTTTACTGATGGCCTCATCTATTTGCTCAAAAGTGTGCGTGGCCATGAGCGAGAAGCGGATGAGGGTATTCTCTGGTGCCACGGCGGGCGTGATGACTGGATTGACAAACACGCCCAAATCCTGCAATTGGCGGGTCAGCAGGAAGGTTTTGTTTACGTCCCGAACATAAATAGGGATGATTGGCGTGGTCGAATGTCCCGTATCGAAGCCGAGGTCGTCCAACTGCTGCTTTGCGTAGCGGGTATTGGCCCAAAGTTTTTCGATGCGCTCTGGCTCTTGCTGGATCAAATCCAATGCAGCGATGACGGCAGCTGCGTTTGCTGGCGCAATACTGGCGCTGAAGATGAGCGACCGGGCGTTGTGCTTGAGCCAGTTGGCAACTTCATGGCTGCAGGCGATGAAGCCGCCGATAGTGGCTAAAGATTTGGAAAAAGTGCCCATGATGAGGTCCACCTCGTCGGTGAGGCCGAAATGGTCGCAAGTGCCCTTGCCGAACTCGCCCAGTACGCCGAGGCCGTGGGCACAGTCCACCATGATATTGGCATTGTATTGCTTCGCAAGGCGCACGATTTCTGGCAGGTTGCACACGTCGCCTTCCATGCTGAACACACCGTCGGTGACGATGAGCGCCATGTCTTCTGGCCCACGATCCCTGCCCGCCAGTTGGAGCACCTTTTCCAGTGACTCCATGTTGTTGTGCTTGTACTTGCGGGTGGTGGCGAAGCTGAGGCGGGTGCCATCCACGATGGAGGCGTGGTTGGCATCGTCGGAGATGATGAAGTCCTTTCGGCCCAACAGCGATGAAAGTACGCCGAGGTTCACCTGCATGCCCGTGCTGAACACGATGGCCTCGTCCTTGCCGACGAACTTGGCTAGTTTTTCCTCCAGTTCGATGTGGAGGTCGAGGGTGCCGTTGAGGAAGCGGGAGCCAGCGCAGCCGGAGCCGTACTTGTCCACGGCGGCCTTGGCGGCTTCCTTGAGCTTAGGGTGGTTGGTGAGGCCGAGGTAGCTGTTCGAGCCGAACATGAGCACCTTCTTGCCGTTCATGGTCACCACCGTGTCTTGGTCGCTTTCGATGACCCTGAAATAGGGGTACACGCCCGCCGCTTTCGCCTCCTGCGGTGCGGTGTACCGTTTCATTTTCGTTTGAAGCAGGTTCATTAATTTTCTGTATTGTGTGTTATGCGAATGTCAGTAAAAATCTTCTGGGTCAACCCGAATCTCACCTGTCTCCTGATAGTAGTCTCGGTAGTTGCTTTTTATAAAATGTTGATAATCAAATTTTTGCAACTCAATTTGTTTAACCCA
>JALOMF010000141.1 GCA_025455635.1 Saprospiraceae bacterium
AAGCCCTTTCGCACAGGTTTCAACAGGATTTGGAAAGAACTACTTCAAAAACTCCAATGGTATTTCAGTAAGCCAGTTTCAATTAAGGCTGCGGGCTGGTCTGGCCTTTAACCTTGCAGAGACCGCCACCTTGGATGCGTACCTCAACTACTATGCAATCAATAAAATAAGCAGCGGATTTTTTGGAGATATATATGATGAACCAAGGTTGTCGCTTGGCTTCGGAATGAGCTACTACCTGCGACAAGACAGAGATGCTGCTGATTCTGTGTCGTTAGTGGACACTTATTTGAAAAGCGGCAATAAATCGTTGGGCATTGAAGGGATTTCCATTGAACGGGATGCATTCTTTTTTCGGTTATTTTGGGCAAAACAATTAAAAGACCGTTTGCAGTTGAGTGCGACTTGGAACGGTTTTTCCGGGTCTTTTACCAGCGATGAAGGAATGGAGTTTTTGGGGTTATTGTCCATTAACTATAAACAGTACTTTCAGTTAAAAAACAACACATTCATAGCTGCCTCAGCAGGCCCCGATATTTGGGTCTTCTTATTGGACAATTACACAGAACAACGTCTATTTGTCCACGCCAAGCCAAGTCTGGTGCATTTTTTCAAACACTCCATACTTGATATTGGCATCAACGTATGGTCTCCGCTGAACAAAGACCTGGAAAATGGCCAGCAAAGGGTTTCGGCCACGGCAATTTTGGGTTACGAATATTTTCTCACCCAAAGACTATCGCTGAGGGGCGAATTTTGGGGAGCTTTGTCCGGCGACAATTGGCTCGACAACTCATTGGTGTTTTGGGAGCCAGTCGGCAACACGCATTTTCAACTAGGGTTTCATTATTTTTATCAAAAACAGCCTAAAAACTGACCATTCGCATGAACGTCATCCAAGATTACCTCCAAAAATCACAGCAAATCCTACACGCCGTTGCGCAGCAAGAAGACAAAATCCGACTTGCTGCGCAATGGTTCACCGAGACCATCCTCGCCGGGCGCATGGTGCATGTGTTCGGCAGCGGGCACAGCCGCATCATGGTGGAGGAAATGTGGCCGAGGTACGGCTCCTTCCCCGGCTTCAACCCCATCGTGGAGCTGTCGCTCACGTTCCACAACCCCGTGGTGGGGGCGAACGGGCAGCGGCAGGCCATGTTCCTTGAAAACGTGCCGGGACTGGCCGGGCGCATCCTCCGAAATTTTGACCTGAAGCCCGTGGACACGGCGCTCGTCGTCTCGTCCAGCGGCTGCAACGTGGTGCCCATCGAAATGGCCGAGGGCTTCCAGCAACGGGGTATCAAAGTGGTGGCGCTCGTCAGCCAAGCGCACTTGGACGCCAGCACCAGCAAGCGCACCGATGGCAAGAAGCTCACCGACTTCGCCGACCTCGTGCTCGACACGGGCGCCCCCATCGGCGACTCGATGGTCTATGTGCCGGGCTTGGACACGCCCGTGGCCCCCGGCTCCACGCTCGGCGGGGTTTTGCTCGTCAATACCATGAAAGCAGAAATTGCGAAGCTGCTCACCGAGGCAGGCCAACCTCCGAAGGTGCTGACGGCTGGTGCGATTGTCGGCAACCAACGTGCAACGGAGCTGTTCGAGGCGGCGTATGACGAGCATGCGCACAGACTGGCGAGGTTGTTTGAGAATGTTTGACTTTATTTGCTCCGCAAAAAAAATCTTCACAAAATGATACGCACCACCGTCATCGGCTCCTACCCCTTCCCTTCCTGGTTGGAGTTCGCTTCGCAAAACATGGACAAGTTCGGCAAGGCCGACTTGGAGGAAATCATCGAGGATGCCGTCATCGCTGCCATCCACGACCAAGTGTCGGCGGGCTTGGACGTCATCACCGATGGCGAGCAGACCCGGCTGGACTTCAACCTCAGCTTCTATGGCCACATCGAGGGCATCTCGCCCCATGCCGACGTGCCGAGGCTTTGGGGGCCGCCCGCCCACGACCAACGGGGCAAGCATGCCATCACTGGGGAACTGAAAGCGCCCCGTGGCCTTGGCGTAGTGGCAGAGTACCAACGGCTGCAACGCCTCGCCCCCGTTGGGCCAGTGCTGAAGGCCAGTGTACCCGGCCCCTACACCCTCAGTGGCCGCCTGACGCCCAATGCCGACTACCCCGACCGCATGGCCATCACCGAGGCGTTGCTGCCGATGGTGCAGCGGGAGTTGGAGGCGCTCGTTGCCGCAGGCTGCAAGGAAATCACCGTGGACGAGCCGAGCATGAGCTGCTATGCCCACAAGGAAAATACCCGCCGCTTTGTCGAAATCTTCAACCGGACGGTGCAGCCCGTGGTGGGCAAGTGCTTCCTGAGCACCCACCTCTGCTTCGGCAACTACAAGGGCCACGCCGTGGGCAAGCGGATGGTGGCGCCCATGCTGCCCGATTTTACCGAAATGAAAGTGGATGAAGTGCACATCGAAATGGCCAGCCGGGAGTTTGCAGAGGTGGAACTACTGGCGGAGTTTGCGAAGCACATGCACGTGGCCGTGGGCATCGTGGACGTGAAAAGCTACTACATCGAAACCGTGCAGGACATCGTGGAGCGCATCCAGCTTTGCCTGAAATTCGTGCCCGCCGAGCGGCTTTCCGTGGCACCCGACTGCGGCCTGAGCCAGACTGCCCGTTGGGCTGCAAAGCAAAAGCTGCGCAATATGGTGGAGGGCGCAAAAAAAGTGCGGGCACAATTGTAATGCCTGTCCAGAAACAGACTACCACATCCATCTTTCAACGCTGTTTGCTCCGCAACACATGGTCTTGACATTATCCAAACCCGACCGCCACATCCACGGCGACATCCACCTCGACGGCTCGAAGAGCATCAGCAACCGGGCACTCATCATCCGTGCCCTCTGCGGAGCGCATTTTGACATTGAAAACCTGTCCGGCTCCCGTGACACGCAGCTCATGCAGCAGTTGTTGGCCGCCGATGGCGAAACCCTGGACGCCGGAGCGGCGGGCACCACCTTCCGCTTCCTGACGGCCTACCTCGCCGCCCGCACCGACCGACCCCGCATACTCACGGGCACCGAGCGCATGAAACAGCGGCCCATCCGGCTGTTGGTGGACGCATTGCGCAAGCTGGGCGCCCATATCGAATACCTCGAAAACGAGGGTTACCCGCCGCTGCGCATCCATCCGCACGGTGGTTTTGGCAGCGAAAACAGCCTCGCCATCCCCGCCGACACCAGCAGCCAGTACCTTTCTGCCCTGCTGATGATAGCGCCCACCCTGCCCAACGGCTTGGAACTGGAGCTGGTGGGCAAGCTCGTCTCCCGCCCCTACCTCGAAATGACGCTCCGCATGATGGCCCATTTTGGTGTCGGACATGAATGGGAAGGCGACGTGATTCGGGTGCAGACCGGCCAGTACCAGCCTAGGGCGTTCACCGTGGAGGCCGATTGGTCGGCGGCATCGTACCACTACGCACTGGCTGCCCTGAGTGATAGCTGCGACCTGCGCCTGCATGGCCTCTTTGAGGATAGCTGGCAGGGCGATTCGGCACTGCCCGGCATGATGCAGGCTTTCGGGGTGGAGACGAGCTTCGAGGGGCATACGGCGCACCTGACCAAGCAGCCCGGTGCTGCCGCAAAGCCCTTCTTCGAGTGGGACTTCCTGCCCTGCCCCGATATTGCGCAGACGCTGGCCGTGGTTTGCGGGGCAATGGGCGTACAGGGCCTGTTCACGGGCCTGGAGACGCTGCGCATCAAGGAGACCGACCGCATTGCAGCGCTGCAAAACGAGCTGGGAAAGGTGCAGGTCTTCCTATCGAAGCTGCCTCCCCGTTTTTCCAAAAAACAGGACAAGGAGTATTTTATGGTTGAAGGAAAGGCCGTCGTGGAGGGCACACCCGTGTTCCAGACCTACGAAGACCATCGCATGGCGATGGCTTTTGCGCCGCTGGCGATGCTCGGCGAGGTGGGCATCGAAGCGCCAAAAGTGGTGGACAAATCGTACCCCGCATTCTGGGAAGACTTGAAGACGTTGGGATTTGTGGTTGGTTGAATTGGGCAGGCACCCAACCAATTCCCCAATTCAACCAATTCCCCCAATTCCCCCGTTGTTCTTCAGCTGCGCAAACAAAGCCAACTGGTTGCGGCCCCGCACGAGGTTGTGCGTTGGGTACTTCACTTTGTAGTAGGTGTCTCCCACCAAATAATCGCCGATGAAGCGCACGGCCTGCATGAGCGTGAGCCAAGGCCCGGCGAGGGGCAGTGCGTGGCGCTCGGCAGGGGTGAGCAGCTCGCCCATTTCTGAAAGAAAACCCTCCAACAGGGCGTCGTAAATCGGTTTTCGGAACTTTATTTTGGTCAAATCGGCCTCGTCTTCGTCGGCGAGGCTGGTGGAGGTGCGCACGAGGTCGCCGAAGTCGGAGAGCACGATGCCGGGCATGACCGTGTCGAGGTCAATGACGCCGACGGGGGTCGGACTGGTTAGACTGGCATTGGAATCGAAGAGCAGGTTGTTGATTTTAGTGTCGTGGTGGATGGCCCGGCGGGGCAGCCCCAACTCGGCTACCTGCTTGAAAATCAGTTGGTTATCCAGAATCGCATCCACTTCTGCCCTTGCTTCGACGAGGCGCTCAGGGATGGCCCGGTCGAGTGCGACGAGGAAGTCGGCGAGGCGTTTTTCGCCGTCGTGGAAGCCGGGGATGGTGGCTTGGAGTTGCGAAGCATCGAGGCTGTTGAGTGCCCGAGCGAAGGCGCCGAACGCCTTGGCCGCAGCGTGGGCCTGTTCGGTCGTTTCGACCTGCTCGTAGGTCTCGGTGTTTTCAAAAAAAGGAAAAACCCGCCAGTAGTTGCCAGCGGGGTCGCAGAAGAGCCACTGGCCGCTCAAGGTAGGCCGTGGCGACAGGATACGCAGTGGATAGTGGTGTTTTTCGAGGTGCTGCGCAACGAGGTGGATGTTCTGCATGACGGCCTCCGGCTGCCGGAAAACGTGGTGGTTGAGGCGCTGGAGCAGCCAGGTTTGCGGCTGGTCGGCCTCCCGTATTTCGAGGCGGTAGGTGTCGTTGATATGGCCAGTACCGAAGGGGACAAGGCTCACAATCTGCGGATAATCAAAGAATTGCTGGACGATGGATTCCATTGTTTGCGGAGCTGAAGAACTATGGAGAATTGGTTAAATTTGGGGAATTGGTTGAATTGGGCAGGGGGGCGCCCAATTCAACCAATTTAACCACTTCAACCAATTCCCCCAACCGCAAAGTTGGCACAAAACCGGGAACTTGGCTGAATTCATTCCACGACCACGTCCAAGTCGAGGTTGATGGCGATGGCGTCCTGCACTTTTATCATGCCCATCATGGCATTGGGCGGGGTGACGCCGAAGTCGGTCATGTTCAGGGTCTTGGTGCCGATGAAGCGGAACTGGTCTGCGCCGCATTTTTTGGCGGTGATGCTTATCCAGTACTCCTTGCTGACGCCGTTGAGGGAGATTTTGGCGAGGGCCTTCATTTTCACCCAGTCCTTCAGCTCGGAGAGGCGGTTGCACTTGTCCTGCTCCACTTTTTTCAGCTCGATGCTGATGTGGGGGTGCTCGGTGGCGTTGAGGGCTTTTTGGAGGTCTTTGTTCATGATTTTGTTGCCGCAGTCGAGCGAAACGATGCGCAGCTTGAGGGCTGCGGACTTGAAGCTAAGGCTGCCGTCGGTGTTGCGTTCAGCCACGAGGCGCTGGGGCTGAAACGCTTCGTTGCAGTGGCAGGTGAAGCCGTTGATATTGGTTTTGCCCTCCAGTTTCAGCACGCTTTTTTTGCTGACATGGAAGGTTTTTTCGAGGCCCGCCGTGCTGCTGCTGGCGTTCATGGCGACTTGTGGCTGCGCCAAAAACGGGGTCGTTGCGAAGAGCGAACAGGCAAGGGAAATGGCAAAACTCAGCACCGTTTTCATAATCCCAAAATTTAGAAATGACAAGCAAAAGCTCCAGTTACCCGAAGGCAACTGGAGCTTTTTGTTGAAAAAATTCGTGATTGTTGTTGCCTTAAAAACCAACCACAGCTTCCACCATCACACCATTGAATTTGCCTTCGCTAAAGATGCTGGTGGTTGGGTAATCTTTGTATTCTTGGTTGATGTAGGCCAATTTGGCCATGATGTTTTTGTTGAGGAACCAGCCAGCGCTGAGTTCGTAGCGGCTGATTTTCACGGGTTTGTCCACCCCGAAGTTTGCGCCAGCGGCTGGCAATTCAGCGTTCACGGTGTTGTAGCGGCCTGCCAAGTAGAAGTCCTCGTCCTTGCCGAAGCGGAAAATCAAGTCGCCGGCGAACTGCATGATAACCCGGTCTGGGCCCAATTTGGTAGGGTCTTTCGGGTCTTTTTCTTTGGAACCACGGCCAGTGGCCCGCTCAACCGTACCGAAGAACTCCAAGCCTTTGTATTTCAAGAAGGTGTTGCCCATGAGGGAGAAGACTTTGTCGCCAAAACCTGGGCGCAGCCTGCCAGAGTAGTAGTTGGCATCGGTAGTGGCCTTGGTGTTTTCCATGATGAGGTAGTAGCGTGAGCCTGCCCTATCGCCACCGTAGATATTGTTTGACCTGGAGCTGGCAGTGTAGTATGTAGAACCAGATACCCGGAACCGGAAGTCGTCGTTCAGCTGCTTGTCGTAGGCGAGCTTGCCAACGAAGGCTGGGCTGCGCTTGGAGGAGTTGTCCACGTCCACGCCTTCCACGAGGGCAGGGAGCGCCACGATGTCACCCTTGATTTCACCGCTGGTAATAGCGCCCACGGCCACTACGCCATTGTTTTGGTAAATCAATTCACCGCCGATTTCTGTGTTGAAGGCGTCCAGAATCAGGTTCTCGATGAACGGATTGTAGAGCGCTGCGCCGTTGTCGCTGCGGCGGAAGTGGGCGTCACCGTAGTTCACTTCGTAATGGCCGACCTTGATGGTAAGTTTTTCCATGAGCCTGTCCGCAAATTCGCTGTTGAAGAACGGCAGCTTGTCGAACTGCACGAAGCCGCCTTTCACCCAAGCCTCTTGGTGGTGGCGGGCGGACAGGTAGGTAATCACGTTCACCCGGATGCCGTCGCCGAACTGGGCGTCCACGTTCAGGTTGGCGGTAGCGAGGTTGAAGCCGTTGGTGAGGTTAACCAACTGGTTGGCGTTGGTGGAGTCAAGGGCGCTGATGGGCACGTAAGCCGCATTGTTCTCGTGCTTGAGTGACTGGAACTGCTGCGCAAAATTGGCACCGATGCGCACTTTGAACTCGTTGGGCACGCCCATGTCGGACTTTGGAGCCTCGAAGATATTGGTTCCCCGCTTGTCGTAGGGGCGGTAGTATTGTATATCGTTTTGGCTCCAAGCAAAAATCGGAAGCACGAACAGGGCGATAAAGAACCCGGAAAGTTTCACGAAGGATAGTGAGTTTTTCATGATGAGTTGTATTAAAAGTGAAAGATTGGATAGTGAAAGGTCTAGTTGGCCGAAGTGTCGGCCCTTCGGCCTGGTCATTTTACAGTGCTGTTAGAAAAAGTGGTTTCAAAAGTGATGGTCACCTCGTCAGCCGTTTTCAAAGTGCCGAGGAACATGACGGGAGGCTCCACGTTGAAGTCGGTCATTTTCAGTTTTTTGGAGCCTTTGAAAGTGATTTGGCCGCCGTTCACCGTGCCGGTCACGCTCAGGTTGATGGTTTTGGTCGTGCCTGCGATGGTCAGTTTACCCTCCGTTTCGAGTGCGTAACCACCCGCTTTTGGCGTGACGGAATTCACCTTGGTGAGGGCGTAGGTCATCGTTGGGTAGTCTTTGTCCTTCAGTTCCTTCCGCATGTTTTTGTCCATCGTTTCGCCTTTCGAGCTTTTGATGGAGTTGGTGGTCATGGTGATGTTGAGGGACTTGATGCCGCTGAGGGCATTGTTGGAGAAGGTCAGCTGGCCGTTGCCGCTCACCTTGGTCACGTCGGCAGTCCAGTCGTGAAGGGTAGATGTGCCCGACATTTTCACCGAACTTTTGGTGAGCTTGTAGTCCTGCGCCACGAGGCTGAACCCAACGACCAAGAATGCGAAGAAGAAGAAAATTAGCTTTTTCATATCTCTGTGATTTTAGTTACAGTGCAAAGATGGCTTGGCACACAGCGCCGCTTTGGTGAGTAAAATCAGGAGCAACCATGAGTTTGGTCATTTGGGCAAATGCTGCCTATCTTTCCCCTTCAAAAGCCTTGATGATGAGTTCCAGACTGCTTTTTCCAGCATTATTTTTTTGCTTTTTTGGGGTAAAAAGCGCCGCACAGTCCTTCCTTTTCGGCGCCGACCTCTCCTACGTTAACGAGATGGAGGACTGCGGCGTCGTTTACAAGGAAAACGGCCAGCCAGCCGACCCCTACCAAATCTTTGCCGACCACAACTGCGGCATCGTGCGGCTACGGCTCTGGCACACCCCCGCTTGGTACGACGGCCTCAACAGCGGCCAGCGCTACTCCGACCTCGCCGACGTGCGCCGGAGCATCCTCCGGGCCAAGGCCGCCAACATGCAGGTGCTGCTCGACTTCCACCTCTCCGATACTTGGGCCGACCCCTCGCACCAGCGGGTGCCTGCCGCTTGGGAGGGCGTGGTGAACAACCTGCCCCTGCTCCAAGACTCCGTCTTCAACTACATCTCGCAGACCCTGCTTTCCCTCCATGCCGACGGCCTGCTGCCCGACATGGTGCAAATCGGCAACGAAACCAACAAGGGAATCCTGCTCTCCGCCGCCCAAGACTCCGGCCCGTGGGTGCTCGAATGGCCCCGCAATGCCGCCCTTTTCAAGCGGGCCATCGAGGCCGTGCGAACTGTGGAAACGCAGACCGGGCAGGACATTAAGGTGGCGCTACACGTAGCTGGCCCCGCCGATGCTGGCTGGCTCATGCAGGGCTTCTGGAGCAACGGCGTGACGGACTTTGACGTGATTGGCCTCTCCTACTACTGGGCTTGGCACCAGCCTACGGACATGGACGATGC
>JALOMF010000641.1 GCA_025455635.1 Saprospiraceae bacterium
CGATACGGACAATGACGTTTGGTTCAAGTTCGAGGCGGTGGCTTCGGTGGTGAACATCAGCGTCATCGGCGCCATCCGCAACAACCCCGGTGGCACTTTGCAAGACCCCCAGTTTGTGCTGTACCGGGGCAGCTGCAAGGCACTTTATGAAATTGGCTGCGTGTCGGATGGGCAAGAGTACAATATCGTCGAGACTTTCATCAGCAATTTGGTGATTGGCCAAACCTACTACCTGCGGGTGGATGGCCGGAACAAGAGCACGGGTAGTTTTCAGCTTTGCGTCAATAATTACAACCCCGTGCCCTCGCCCTCGTCCGATTGTGCGACGGCGGTGGTGCTTTGCGACAAAAGCAGTTTTACCGTGCCAAGCATGGAAACGGCGGGTAAAAACATGGCAGAACTGCCCAGGGGGACTTGCCTGCCGGAGGAAACACAGTCGGCTTGGTACAAATGGAGTTGTGAGAAAACGGGGACGCTAACCATCGTTTTGAAGCCAAACAACCCCTCCGATGACCTTGATTTCATGCTTTTCATTTTACCCAACGGGGTGACCGACTGCTCCAAGAAAATCCCGGTGCGCTGCATGGCCGCTGGCGAAAACCTCGGCGCTCCGTTCTCGAACTGGAAGCGTTGCACGGGCAGTACCGGCTTGGCCGACGGCTCGTCCGACATCGTGGAAGACCAGGGCTGTGCAGAGTTCAGCGATAATTTCTTGGCACCGCTGCGCATGGAGGCTGGCAAAAGTTACGCCCTCATGGTAAACAACTACCAGAACACGGGCAATGGTTTTTCGGTGGAATTTGGCGGGTCGGGAACTTTGGTGGGCCCTTTGGCGCATTTTACAATGAGCAAATTGAAGGTGGGCGTTGGTGAAAAACTCACTATCAGGGACGAAAGTACATTCGCAGGGGGGCTGCAAGCTTGGGAATGGGATTTCGGCGTAGGTGCCAAACCCCAACGGGCGAAAGGTGCCGGGCCACACGCCGTCACCTACTCAAGTGCTGGCAAAAAGTCCATTTCGTTGAGCGTGCAATCTTCCAATGGCTGCAAAGTGACCAAAGTGCGCACAGTCGAAGTGGCGGCAACACCTGACAAAGCCAAGCCAACCCCAAAGAAAAATGAGCCAAAGCCCGAAGGCCCGAAACTGGAGAAGGCGCCTGAAAAACCGGAACCAAAGGTGCCTGAACCACCTATTGCTGAACCAGATTTGGCGGTTTCGATAAATGAGCCAGATAGCATAGAACTGCTGGAGCGGCCAGTGCCTCCAGCTTTGCCGACGACCCTGCCCATCCTCAGCGAAAACGAGGGCGGGCCGATTATGGATGAACCAAACTTGCCGCCGCTGCTGCAAGCCCCGCTGCCTGCAGCTGCCATTGACACCGTGAAACTGGAAGAACCAAGCCTCGGCACTGCCGGGGACACCGTTTGGACGACCGTCACTTATGAAATCAACTACGTGGCCACTGTTTATTTCAAGGCGGATTCCTCGGCTTTGCAGCCCAAGGATTTTGAGACCTTGGACAAAGTCGTGGAGATGATGAACGACAACCCGAAATATTTGGCCAACGTGGAGGGCCACACCAACAACATCCCCAGCGACGACTACGCCACGAAGTTGAGCCTGGCCCGTGCCAATGCTGCGATGGATTACCTGACCGCAAAAGGCATTGACAATCAGCGGCTTACAAGGCTGGCACTCGGCAAGCGGCGGGTTTTGACGAAGGACAACGCCCACCCCAGCCGCCGCCTCAACCAGCGTGTGGAGATTAAGTTGATGGTCAGGAAATGATTTACGATTTTGCGATTTACGAATTACGATTTGGGGTGGCAGGAAGTTTTGGCTAGGAATTACCTTTGTCCCTATTCAAATCTTTCGGATTTCGAACACCAGGGGTTCAGTTTTTTGGTAGTTCCCCAATCGTAAATCGTAAATCACAAAATCGTAAATCGAAATGCCTACTGCTGGTCTGTCCATCCTCACCGTCACCCTTGCCTACTGCATCTATTATTTTGCATGGAATTCCGTTTCGCTTCGCAAATGGTTTGACAAAAATTACGGGGAAGAACCCGCCAAAATCAAATGGATTTATTTCATCCGGTGGCAGGGCGTGTTCTTTTTCGGGGTGGTCTCGCTGCTGATTTGCCTCGTGCAAGGTATTGATTTACAGGCGGTTGGGCTTGGTTTCAAGAACTGGCAGCCCACCTTGATTTGGACGCTGGGCCTCAGCGCCGTCGTCACCCTTCTCAACTACTTCGCTGCCCGCTCCCCCGACAACCTCGCCATGTACCCCATGATACGCACCAGCCCTGCTGGCCTACGAGTTTGCCTTCCGTGGCTTCCTGTTTTTCACTTGCCGGGAAGTAATGGACCTGCCCCTGGCCATCGCCGTCAATATTGCGCTCTACGTCCTCGTCCACATCGCCAAAGGCTGGAAGGAAGCCGTGGGTGCCGTGCCCCTTGGCATCGTGCTCTGCCTCCTCACCGAGCAGACGGGCACGATTTGGATTGCCTTCCTCGTGCACGTGGCCATGGCTTGGGGGAATGAGTGGTGGTCGTATTATTGGGCGGGGAGGAAGGCCTGTTGACGGTTATTGTTCCCGCCGTGAGGGATGAAACGACCCGTCCACGTAAAAAGGGAAGCCTCGTGTGCGAAACGCTGTGCGTCTTTTTGTTCCCGCTGTGAGAAACGCTATGTGCCGCTTTGTCATCTTGAAAAGAACCGTCCTCGTGATAAGGGAAGCCTCGCTATGAGCAACACTATGCGCCGCTTTCATCATTAAGACCCTTCTCGCCTCGCAGCCTGCCCTCAAATTTAGGTGGCCACTCACCGCAAACTTCCACGTTGAAAAACCTCCCATCCGGGTTTATTTCTTTAATCAGCGCCTCCTTTGCTTCCCTTTTCATCAACTTGATGTCCTTTTCCCTGCCGATGGCATTGTACACGTATTGGTGCCATTCGTAATAGACTAGGTTGTAGCAGTAATTTTTGCCAGCGAAAGTGTCGGGCTTGCCCCGGTTATCGAAGTGTTCCTTCA
>JALOMF010000142.1 GCA_025455635.1 Saprospiraceae bacterium
AGCTGTTGAACACCACTTCCAAACGGGCAAGGTCTGCCTCGCTTTTCAAGATAGTAATTTGCTGTATTAATTTGTACTTTCTAGCTTCCAATGTCATCACTGTCAGGTTTTACTACAAAAATATCATTTTTAAAGGAAAATGAAAGCAAAGGCCTTGAATTCTCACCAAACCACCTCCACGCTCTCCCCCTTCTTCACTTCCACCTCCCATTTCCCATCCTTCCCATCCGTCAGCCGTGCCGTGCCGCCCGTCCTCGAAAACACGTTCACCTTCACCACCCGGCCATCCTTCCAGTCTATGTCCAGCACGAAACCGCCACGGGCACAGAGGCCCTTCACCGAGCCGTTGCGCCAGGCATCGGGCAGGGCGGGCAGCAGGTGGATTTCATTTTCATCGCTCTGCACCAGCATTTCGGCCACGGCAGCCGCCCCGCCGAAATTGCCGTCAATCTGGAACGGCGGGTGCGCATCGAAGAGGTTCGGGTAGGTGCCGCCGCCTTCGCTGAAGCCCGTGCCCATGCCATCCGGCGGCACGAAGCGGAGCAGTTCCCGGTACATTTTATAGGCCCGGTTGCCATCCCGCAGCCTCGCCCAGAGGTTGATGCGCCAGCCTTTCGACCAGCCGGTGGTTTCGTCGCCCTTGATTTCCAAGGTCTGGCGGCAGGCATCTGCCAGCGTGGGCGTCTCGGCGGGCGTGATGTGGTGGCCGGGGTGCAAGCCGAACAGGTGCGACTGGTGGCGGTGCTTGGGGTCTTCGTCCTGCCAGTCGTAGTACCACTCCTGCAGGCCGCCCGTCTTGCTGATTTGGTAGGGGGCAAGTTGCGCCAGCGCCGACTCCAGTTGCTGCGCAAACTCGGCGTCCGTTTTCAGCGTTTTTGCTGCCGCTAGGGTCTGCTCGAACAGCTCCCGAATCATCGCCAAATCGGCTGTGCCGCCGTAAAAAGTGGCCCCGTGGTAGCCATCCGGCGTCACGAATTTGTTCTCTGGCGAGGTGCTGGGCGAGGTGAGGAGGTACTGCCCGGTCTTGTCCTGCACCAGCCAGTCGAGGCAAAATTCGGCAGCGCCCTTCATGAGCGGGTAGCCCTCTTTTTTCAAAAATCCCAAGTCCTGCGTGAAGGTGAAATGCTCCCAGAGGTGCGTCGAGAGCCAAGTGCCGCCCATGTTCCAGTTGGCCCAGACGGGGTCGCCCTTGCCGAAGTCGCCGACGGGGTTGCTCATGGCCCAGATGTCGGAATTGTGGCAGGCCACCCATCCCCGCTCCACGCCATAAAAGTTCTTGGCAGTGCTGGCGCCGTTGCTCGCCACGTTTTTTATAAACGATAAAAGCGGCTGGTGCAGCTCGCTCAGGTTGCAGGTTTCGGCCAGCCAGTAGTTCTCCTCGGCGTTGATGTTGATGGTATAATTGCTGCTCCAAGGCGGGCGCACGTAGGGGTTCCAGATGCCCTGGAGGTTGGCGGGCACACCCGGCGTCCGGCTGCTGCTGATGAGCAGGTAGCGCCCGTACTGGAAGTAGAGGATTTCGAGGTTCTTGTCCTCCTCGCCCTTTGCGTAGCGTTTCAGGCGCTCGTCGGTGGGCAGGTTGGGGGCGGTGGTGAGGCCGAGGTCGAGGGATACCCGCTTGAAGAAGCCGTTGTAGTCCTTGAGGTGGGCCTTTTTGAGGTCGGTGTAGGCTTGGCCGCTGGCTTTTTTCAGGTTTCGCTTCGCAATGGCGGTGGCGTCCAGCCCGTTGGCCACGGGGTCTTTGTCGAAGCCGTTGAAGCTGGTGGCCATGCTGACGAAAATGAGCGCCTCCGTGCCGTTGCGCAGCCCGATGCTCCCACTGTTTTTCACCAAATCCCCGCCCATGTTTTTGATGAAAAATTGCGAAGCGAACCTCGTCCCCTTTTTCTCCTCAAAAACGACGGCGTTGGGCATATTGCCCCGGTAGCTCGGTTCGGCGATGACAGGGGCATAGCCCGTGGCCGATAGTGCTTCGCCTTGTGCATCCACGTTGTATTTCAGCAAACTTTTGAAGTTAAGGTCAAAGTTCAGCGCCCCATTTTTGCTGCTTGTCAGCTTGATAACCATCACCGAATCGGGCGCTGAGATGAAGTATTCCCGTTGGAATTTGACGCCATTCAGCTCGTACCTGACCGTGCTTACGGCCTGCTCGATGTCCAGCTCTCGGTAGTAGTTTTTGACCTCGCCTTTTTCATGCTGGAAATTGAGGTACAGGGTGCCGAGCGGCGCAAAGCTTTGTGAAAACGAGCCTTGCAGCCGCTTGTTCAGCGAGTCGGCGGCGGCATAGTCTTCATTGGCCAATGCCTCCCGTACGGCGGCTAAGTGCGTGTGGGCATCGGGGTTCATGTTCCGGTCCACCGGCCCGCCCGACCAGAGGGTGGCGTCGTTGAGGAACATCGAATCCACGGTCACGCCGCCGAAGACGGAAGCACCGATTTTGCCGTTGCCGAGCACGAGGGTCTCCTCGAAGAACTGGGCAGGTCGGTCGAACCAGAGGGTGTGGGTGGATTGGGCGTGGGCGAAATGGCCGACGGCGAGGAGGAACAGGATGAATGCGTTTTTCATGTGACGGAATTTTGGGGGTGAAGGTAAAGATTAGTTTTGTTCTGAGAATGTCTGACTATTTCCGTTCCAACCCATAAGCACTCTTAGCATATAATTCTTCATGTACTTCCATCAATTTATCTTTTGGCAAATTTTTGAATAATGCGTATTTCTCAACCAAGGGCTTAAATTTTTCAACTCCATTGCTGCTCAAGCAGTTATAGAACAACCAGAGTAATTCATAATCAGACAACTGAGCACGTGCAATACTCGTGTAATGATATTTGGTTTCAAAATCTTTTTTTTCATCTGAATGAAAAACCATCGAATCTATGAGTTTTATGATTCTGTAATAATTTCTAAAATAGTGACCAAAATCAGTTTGAACAACTTCATAATTTTTAAGATAAATCTCTTCTAAAGGTGTTGATTTGTGATGTTTGATGCTTGAAATTAGATATTTAAATTGCTCCTTAAATACGTCTCTGCCTTTTGTAACCAATTCCATAGGTTCTTCTTTACTTGTCAGGAATGGTCTGCCAGATTTCGGTACAAACTTGGAAGTATCAATTGCATTTACAATTTGGTGGTGAATCGACACTAAATTGAAAAAAGTATTTTCAAACCTCTGAAATTTTAAAGTTTCGTTTTGTGTGATGAATTCGTTTCTAGTCAAAGTTAATTCTTCCCTTTGAAGAAGAATAGTATAAATAATTCCAGCTAAAGCCATACCGCTAAATAGCGAGTTAACCACGCCAAACATATCACCGTAAGTTCCTCTTGCAGTCTCGCCTAAGTTTTTCAACAAAACCCAATTCGCAATCCAAAGAATAAAAATCACAATCAATGCAATGTAAAAATTGCTGATGGGTTTAGTGTTTTTATTATTCTCACTTTTCATATCAGATTAGTTATTTTAGCCTCACCCCTTCGCAAACTCCAACTCCTCCCGCACCTCCGGCAGCAAATAATTCAGCACTATATCCGATTTCGGCACCCCGGCCTCCACGAGGTCGTTGGCGATGCCGTGCTCGGTCTGGTCTTGCTGAATCCAGATTTTGCCGCCCTTGATGTCGAAGTGAAGCGTGGCCGTATGCACCCGCTTGTAGCCGTCCCAACCGATGGTCACGACTTGGTAGCGGTGGTTTTCCCGGTCAACGATCAGCTCATTGCTGGCATCGAGGTTGGCGTAGGGAATAGCAGCGTATTCCTGCATGATTTCAAGGATGATGGCCTCGTACTGCTTTATTTTATCCATTTTACAATTGTTTCATTGTGAACGTTTACCACGATGGCTTGGATGTGTTTGTGCTCCAGGATTTTCTGGATGAGCAGTTCATCTTCCATTTCTTTCTCATAAATATGGGCTGGAATAGCGAGGAATAATACCCTGTCTGGCTCCTCAATTTCAAGTGCCTCTTCATACAAGATGAATTTGCCCAATGCTTCGTAGAAAGCCGCCAAAAATGATAGGTGAAGAAAGCTTTTGACCTCGACGGCAATTTTTTCGCTGCCTTTTTCGGCAGCTATCAGCCGTTCAGCGCCGAGGTCTATGAATATCTCTTTTTTCCCAATCTTGAAATGTAGTGGGTCGTGGGTGATTGTCCACCCATCCTTTTCGATGGCATTCCTGACTTGATCGTGGTATTTGTCTTTTTTAGGCATGTTTTGCGGCTCATTTTCAGCAAAGTTATAGAATTCTCGGCTTGAATTGAGATGGTTTTCACCAATTTATATCCTCAAAACAATAAACCTTGGTAGGACACACGGACATTTAAAGCATCCGGTTGCTTGTTGCTCCATTTTCTCAAAGATTTTATGCCCGGATAATACAGTTCGATACACACCGCGCTATCCCCTCACCCAAGCCAGCCATTTCCCCCTTGCACTTCCCCATTTTCCATTACATTTGGCAAAAAAACACCTCGCATGAAAAATCTATTCCTGTTTCCGTTACTGCTCGTACTCGCCCTGCTTGCTGCCTGTGGCAGCAAGGATGATGACGGTGCATCCACCTTGCCCACCATCACTGCCGACCCCATAAGCGTTGATGAAGGCAGCGAATTGGGCCTAGCCCAAATCTCGGTAAGGCTGTCAAGTGCCCACAAAGAAACCGTGACCGTGGACTATTCCACCACCAACCGAACGGCCAAATCGCCTGAGGATTTTATAGCTGTTTCGGGTAGCCTCAGCTTTGCTGCGGGCGAGACGTCGAAGCTCCTTCAAATCAACTACTTGGGCGACGAATGGAAGGAAGCCGATGAAACCTTCGAAATCCTGTTCTCCAACCCTGTCAATGCCACGCTCGCCGTGCAAAAAGTAGTCGTCACCCTCCTCAACGACGACGTGACCGAGAACGATGCAGGCTACACCACCCCCGACAACTACGACGGCTACAACTTGGTCTGGCAGGACGAGTTCAACGGCACGGCCATCGACGCCAGCAATTGGGTCCACGAACTTGGCAACAGTGGCTGGGGAAACAACGAGTTGCAGAACTACACCCCCCGTTCCGAAAACTCCTTTGTTTCGAATGGCAAACTGGTCATCGAAGCAAAACAGGAGTCGCTCGGCGGCGCACCATACACCTCGGCCCGCATGAAAACACAAGGCTTGAGGGAGTTCCAATATGGCCGCATCGACATCCGTGCGAAACTACCGACGGGCAAGGGAATCTGGCCCGCACTCTGGATGCTCGGTGACGACATCGCCACGGTAGGCTGGCCCAAATGCGGTGAAATTGACATCATGGAAATCATTGGTAGCGAACCTGCCACGCTGCATGGCACGGTGCATTGGGACAACGGCGGCAGCTACGCCAACTACGGCCAATCCACCACACTGACCACCGGCATCTTCGCCGACGAGTACCATGTATTCACCATCATCTGGGACGACCAGTTCATCCGGTGGCTGCTCGACGATGTGGAGTACAACGTGATTGACATCACCCCCGTAGGCTTGAGCGAGTTCCACAACGAGTTTTTCTTCTTGTTCAATATCGCCGTAGGCGGCAACTGGCCGGGCAGCCCTGACGGCACTACGGTGTTCCCGCAACAGATGAAAGTGGATTATGTGCGGGTGTTTCAGGAAGGATAACAAAACAGTTTTTGAGCCGGACAGGCAAGCTGTCCGGCTCAAAAACCTGCTTTTCAGCACCCATCCATCCGCCCCACCACCCACAGGTAGAGCGAGTTTTCGGCAGGTAGGAAGTCAACGCTCACCTCGTCGTCCAGCGTGAAAAAACTGAGGGATTTGCTAGACCAGCGGCTGTACACCCCGTCTTGGTCGCTCAGGTAAGCCTTGCCCGACTTGACGCCCTCCAGCATGTTGCTGGCAGCGGCGGCGGTGTTTTTGATGGGCTTCCAAGTCAGGCCGTTGTCGTCCGAGTATTCGGGGTCAGCCTCGTGGTAGAGGGCCACCAGCTTGCCGTCCACCTGCATTAGTTTGTTCACGAAGCGGTCTTTGCGGCTCCATTCCCAGTTTTTGCCGCCATCGTTCGACACGGCGATGCCGAAATTGGTTCCAAGGAAGATACTAGAACCAGCCCGTTCCATTTTAGTGGTGAAAACATTCTCCAAAAGGGGTTGCCATGCCAACATAGGCGACATCGAAAGGACGTAGAGGCCATGCTTATAGCCTATCCAAGTCTCGCCATCAACCCTGAAAATGGCATGGATGGCGTTGTCGTCGCCGTCGGGCTTCGGGGCCACGAAGCCCCAAGTACGGCCCTTGTTGTGGGTGCTGTAAACGCCTTCGTCCAAGGCCACGTAGATGCCGTCGCCGTCCACGGCAAAGGAGCTGACGTCTTGGCTCGGCAGTTGCGCTGTCTCCAGTTTTTGCCAGTTTGGCTTCGCAATATCGGTGGCGAAGATGCCCTGCTGGTCGGTGAGCATCACGAGCTGGTTGCCGTGTTTGGCCATGCGGTAAATCTTGACGCCTTCCGGCAGGCCCTCGTCGAAATGCTGCCAAGTGTCGCCATTATCATCGCTGAGGCAAAACAAACAACGGTTGGCCGTGGCCACCGTGCCAGCGCTGGCTTTGGCGGTCTCGGTGGGCAGGCTGGAGTCGGGGTGACAGGCCGTGAGGAAGAGCAGGCCGATGGGCAGAATTTTGTGGAACAACATGGTATTTTTATTTAAATGATTTGAACAACTACAGTGCTTCGAACCGATGCTTGGTTCACCGAGCGCAGGATAAGCTGGTTTTTTTTACCCAAATCTCATTGTGCGGCAGCGAATAACGGTCGTTGGTGGTGAGCAGCACGATGGCATCGCCGGGCTTGCACTTGGCCAAAACCCTTTCGATGGGAATCTCCCGGTAGGTCTTGTCAGAAATAGAGCACAGGGTCTTGGTGCTACCGTCCCGGATGGCGATTTTGAAACTGGTCTTCCCGGTCGGGGCGGTGTCGTCCATGGTCTGCACGGTGAGTTCGCCGCTCGCCGTTTTCAGGACTTCGCAGTAGCCATCGGGGCTGTACTCGTTCACCACCAGCTTGTTGTTGAGGTAGGCGGCGGTGCAGTTGCTGAACTTATCCTGCCCAAAAGCGGTGGAAGCACCAAAAGCGAAAGTGGTCAAAAACAGCAGCAATTTCAAGCGATTCATTTTAAAAGGATTTTAATTGTGAAACGATATGGGCAAAGTTGCAGCCATCCATTGCCGAAGGCCGTAAATCCCCTGTAAAACAGTGTAAACGAAATGTAAAACACTGTTTTTCAAGCATTTCGACCGTAGATTTGCACCATGAAAAATCGCCTGCTCAAATTCGGACTCCCGCTTTTTGCCCTACTCACTGGCCTGCTCGCCGTGCGTGCCACAGGCCTGATGCACCAGCCGGAGCCGGACGAGCGGCAGTTCTCGCAGCAGGTCAACCTCGCCATGCGCCAGGCCGCCGACCGCCTCTTCGACCTCGCCGGGGACAGCACCCGCACCATCCCGCCAGTGGAAATGCCTTCTGCGGGCGAGTTCCTGCTCCGCCTCGAATCCGATTTAAGCTACGACAGCCTGCCCGCCTACCTCGGCGAGGCGCTGGCGCAAAACGGCATCCAAGCGGAATACCACGTGGCCGTGCTCGACTGCCTGGACGGCCTGCTCATGCTCGGCTACACGAAGGAGACCATCGCCAGCGGCAACGTGCCCTGCAAAGGGCGGGTCATGGAAGCGGGCTGCTACAACCTCACCGTGTCGTTCCCCGGCAGGGCCACCCGCACGGGCAGCAATGCCTGGGCTTGGTGGGCCGTGGCCAACCTCGTGGCCTTCGCCGCTTTGTCCTTTTTTGTGGTTAAAAAAATACGGGCAAGAAAACTGGCCGAACCCGTGCCGACAGCCACCGAGCCAGCCGTGGAAGCGCCAGCCGTGGAAGCGCCATCGGGCCTGCTCCGCTTCGGCAACACGGCCTTCGACCCCGCCAATCTCTACGTGCAAATGGGGGACGCCCGCCAGCCGCTCACCTTCCGGGAGGCCAAGCTGCTCCAGTTCTTTGCGGAGCGCCCCAACCGGGTGCTGGAGCGGGAAGCCATCATGGCCGCCGTGTGGGAAGACGAGGGCATCATCGTGGGCCGCAGCCTCGACGTGTTCGTGTCCCGCTTGCGCAAAATCCTGCAAAACGACCCGACCGTGAAACTGGCCAACGTGCACGGGGTGGGGTATCGGCTGGAGGTGTGAGGGGGAAGCGGGTTTCAAGTTTCAGGTTTCAAGTTTCAGGGGAGCGATACGATTGCTTGGAGCCATCGTATCGCTTGGGCGTCACTCCCCCGAATAAACCGTCAGCACGTTTTCCCCGATGAGGTAGGAGCCTTTGCCGTGCGTCTCATGGATGACGAGGTGCTCCCCGATGAAGTTCAGCACGTCCGAGCGCTTGGCAAGGGGGAGCTGGGTGCGGGCCTCCCATTGGTCGGGGGTGGGCACGTCCACGATGAGAAAGGTGCCGTAGCCGCCGAACTCCCACCAAGTGGTAAAGCTGGTCTCCCGGCTCTCGAAGATAAGGTCGCCGCTGCGGCCAGCCCCGGTCAGGAAGACCTTGGGGCTGCCTTCGAGCGGGGTGCGCTTGGGCCGGTCGGGGTGGAGCTGCTCCACCCGCTGCACCACCTGCCGGATGTTCTCCACGAAGGACTGCGGCACGTCGAGCCACACGGCGATGTCCCGGTTCGACTTCCCGATTTCGAGGTGCATCCGGCACAGGTTGCGCAGCAGCTCGGTACGGCAGGCCTCCTCGTACTGCTTGCGGTGGGCCTCGTAGGCTTCGGTGGCCATTTTCTCGCCCTCCCGCTCGGCCTTGGCCCGCAGTTCCTTGGCGGCGTCGAGTTCTTTTTCCACGGCCTTGCG
>JALOMF010000143.1 GCA_025455635.1 Saprospiraceae bacterium
AAGAAATGTCGTTGTCAACCAGATACTCCCCCAAAGAAACCGAAGACCGCTGGTACGCCCATTGGGAGGCGAAAAACTATTTCCACTCCGAGCCGGACGAGCGGGAGCCGTTCACCATCGTCATTCCGCCGCCGAACGTGACGGGTGTGCTGCACATGGGCCACATGCTCAACAACACCATACAAGACGTGCTCATCCGCCGGGCGAGGATGCAGGGCAAAAACGCCTGCTGGGTGCCCGGCACCGACCACGCAAGCATCGCCACCGAGGCGAAAGTGGTGCAGTTGCTGCGCAAACAGGGCATCAAGAAAGGTGACATCCCACGGGATGAGTTCCTGAAGCACGCCTTTGATTGGAAGGAAAAATACGGCGGCATCATCCTTGACCAGTTGAAAAAACTCGGCGCAAGTTGCGACTGGCAGCGCACCCGTTTTACGATGGAGGACAGCCTCAGCCGTGCCGTTATCCATGTTTTTGTTGACCTCTATAAAAAAGGCAAACTCTACCGTGGCCTGCGCATGACCAACTGGGACCCCGAAGCGAAGACGGTTTTGAGCAACGAGGAGGTCATCCACCGGGAGGAGAATTCGCAGTTGTTTCATATCAAATACAACCTCGTTGACGACCCCACGGACGGCATCATCATCGCTACGCAACGCCCTGAAACCATCATGGCGGACGTGGCCATCGCCGTACACCCTGAGGAAGAGAAATACCAGCACCTCGTTGGCAAAATGGTGCTTATCCCCTTGATTAACAAGCCGATACCCATCATCGCCGATAGCTACGTAGACCGGGAGTTTGGTTCCGGGGCATTGAAAATAACGCCTGCCCACGACCAAAACGACCTCCAAGTTGGCGAGCGCCACGGCCTGCCCGTGGTGGACATCCTGACCGAAGACGGCAAGCTGAACGCCGAGGCGCAAATCCTCGTTGGCGAAGACCGTTTCGTGGCCCGCAAGAAAATCCGCAAGCTGCTCGAAGACGCTGGCAACCTCGTGAAAGTGGAGGATTACCGCACGAGCATCGGCCACTCGGAGCGCACGGACGCCGTCGTTGAGCCGAGGCTCACCAACCAATGGTTCCTGAAAATGGGCGGCTTCGCTGCAACGGCACTCGAAGCGGTGAAAAGCGGTGAGGTGAAGTTTTACCCCGAAAGTATGTGGAACATGTACTACCAGTGGCTGCAGGAAGACAACGTGCGGGACTGGTGCATCAGCCGCCAATTGTGGTGGGGGCAGCGGATTCCGGCGTGGTACGTCTTGAAGTCCGCAGTTGGCAGTCCACAGTCCGCAGTCGGGGACCTGCAATTTTCGGAAAGTGGTAGGTTAATGAAGAATGGAGAGGAGTTGGTAATTGTAGCGGAAAATGAGGCAGACGCATTGGCGCAAGCCAAAGCTAAATTGAACAATAACAATCTGACAATCAACGACTTGGAACAAGACGAGGACGTGGTGGACACTTGGTTCAGCTCGTGGCTCTGGCCAATTGCCGTGTTCGATGGTTTTGAGAAAAAAGACGACCTGAAATACTACTACCCGACCAATGTGTTGGTGACGGGTTGGGACATCATGTTCTTCTGGGTGGCCCGCATGATTATGTCGGGCTACGAGTGGTCGGAGGAATTGTTGGGCGATGATTTGAAGGGTAAAATGCCATTCCACGAAGTGTATTTCACGGGAATGGTCCGGGACAACAAAAAGCGTAAAATGTCCAAGCAACTTGGCAACTCGCCAGATGCATTGGAACTCATCGAGAATTATGGGGCCGACGGTGTTCGCTTTGGGATGCTGCTCTCCGGTTCGGCGGGCAATGACATCATTTTTGATGCGCCAATTGACCCAGTGACCAAAACAGTGCTGAACGAAAGCAAGCTCTGCGAGCAGGGCCGGAATTTTTGCAATAAAATGTGGAACGCCCTGCGCCTCATCAAGGGTTGGGAGCGGTCGGACGCCGAACAACCAGAGGTGAACGCCCTCGCCGTGGCCTGGATAAAGGACAAATTCGACCAGACCTTGGCCGAAGTGGAGGCCAATTTCACCACCTACCGCCTCGGCGATGTGTTGATGGGGCTTTACCAAACCATTTGGGACGACTTCTGCTCGTTTTACCTCGAAATCATCAAGCCCTCCTTCAACGAGGACGGAACGAGTGAGCCAATTGACCACCAGACATACGAGGCGACCATCAATATCTTCGAAAAAATGATGGCCGCCCTACACCCGTTCATGCCGTTCGTGACAGAGGAAATTTGGCACCAACTCCGCAACCGCCGGGAGGGCAACGACTGTGTGGTAGCCTCCTACCCGACCGCTGGCCGGGTGGACAAGGACCTGATTCAGAAAGTGGACAAGGCGAAGGATTTGATTACCAAAATCCGGGAAAGCCGCAGCAGCAAGGGCATTTCACCGAAGGAAAGCCTGCGCTTGTTTGCCCAAAACCTGCCGAGCTCACATTCTATGTTCGAGCTAATGGGCCTTGCTGGGCTGGTTCTGAAAATGGGCAACCTTAGCGAATTGAGTTTCACCGACGAGGAGCCAGCGGGCACGGTTTCGCTGCTTTCCGGCACGGAGAAGTATTTCCTTGAAATGAACATCATGATTGACGTAGCCGCCGAGCGGGAGCGCATCACGAAGGAACTTGACTACTACCGTGGCTTCGTGGCCAGCGTGGAGAAGAAGCTTTCCAACGAAAAATTTGTGGGTGGAGCGCCTGCTGCCGTGATTGACGCCGAGCGGAAGAAGCTGGCGGACGGGCAGGAGAAGATGCGGATTTTGGAGGAGGGGTTAGTGAAGTTGGGGTAAACAGCTTAACTTTGTTAAAATTCATAGTTATGACGACAGCAGCCATTCTGGAAAAAACAACGACGGGCAAAGGCCACGAAGGCGGGCCTGCGCTGATTTCCACCGAAGCATTTTATAGGAGATACGGCCAGCGTGAAGATGGCTTCAAATATGAATTGGTCAATGGGCGTGTAGAGAATTCTGAGAGAAATATGGATGACAGCCAACTCCATATCGCAGCTAACCTCAGTTTATTTTTTTATTCTTTAAAAATTGAACGGAAGAATGGTGGAACTTTTCAAGCTAATAAATACAATGTACTTTGGAAAGACCATGTGCGCAAACCCGATATGTGCTACTTAAACCAACAACAATTGGTGGAAGCTTATGAAGGCAAGCACCCGGTAGCTGAGTTTGTAGTTGAAGTCGTTTCGCCGACCGACAAGGCATACAAGTATTCTGAAAAAATAGAGGATTATTTCAAGGCGGGCGTGAAGGTGGTCTGGATGATTTACCCCAACACGAAGCAAGTGCAAGTTCACCTTCACAATTCAACAAATGTCACCTACTGCAAAGGGGAAATGATTTGCTCGGCGGCCCCAGTGCTGCCGGAGTTTGCCATTTCCGTCAATGATATTTTCAAGAAACCGACGGTGGATTAAGTCTTGTTTTGTGCGACCAAAAGATATAGCAAACAAAAAAGGCCAGCAAATGCTGGCCTTTTTTGTTTCGTACAACCTTTTCGCCAAATCGAAGTTCTTTGATTTATCTGCTAACCATTAAAAATGAAAACATGCATCTAAAAATTCGTCTTTTGCTGCCATTGGTGGCGTTTGCACTCGCCGGGCTTAGTGCTCAAACAGAAAAAGGGACTTACTCCGTTGGACTGAACTACAGTCCGAAAATCATGATTTACCAGAACAGTGACAACAACAGGATAGAGCAACACTGGGAACTGCAAGGAGGAAACTTCATAAAGAGAAATTGGTTGTTAGGAGCTGAACTCAGCCACACCCGATTTCGTAGCAGATATAATGGGGAAATCGACCATTCAACCGATACCTACCGTATTGGTGCATTCACAAGGAGGTATTTCGACATTAAAAAAACAAAGTGGAAGCCTTTTATAGGCATGAATGCTGGCTTCGCTTATAGAAACGGAAAGCAGCAAAATCCAATTGCCGGTGAAATCAGCTTCAATAAAAGTGGCTTTTACGTCAACGCAGAATATGGCCTCGCCTATTTCATTAAAGACCGAACCAGCATTCATATCTCCAATTATGTGCTTTATGATGTTGGCGATATTTCAATCTCGCTACTAAAATTTGGTATAACCCACAATCTAAGCAAATAGCATAGAAAGGATTAAGCCACGCATGAATTGGTGTTCAGCAATTGTGCATAACCAACAACAATTGTCTCCTTCAACCAAACGTTGAAAGAGCATGATAAAACCAATTTTTTGCTTCGCAATCCCCTTCCTACAAGCCATCTGCGGCTGCCAGTCGAACCAGGGAAAACCTGAACTGGCAGCCGTTGCTGTTTCACGGCAAATCGAAAACACAGATGGGGCGACCCTCGCCTTGCGATTTGTGCCACCAGCGGGATTCGTCCGTCTGTCACCACCTGATAATTCATTCGGTCAATACCTGCAAAACCTGCCGCTAAAACCCGCCGATTTCCCCGTCCATTTGTACAATGGCCAGCTTAAAGCCCGCCAATCCGTCCATGCCGCCGTGGTGGACATAGACACGGGCGACCGTGACCTCCAACAATGTGCCGATGCCGTTATGCGCTTGCGGGCGGAGCACCTTTTTGCACAAAAAAAGTATGACCAAATCCATTTCAACCTGACCAATGGCTTCAAAATGGACTACGCAAAATGGCGACAAGGCTACCGGGTGCGAGTGGACGGCAACAAAACGGAATGGTACGCAACCGACTCGCCTTCAATTAGTTACGATTCGTTCCGCAAATACCTTGACTTCGTTTTCATGTACGCTGGCACGCTTTCATTGTCCAAGGAATTGAAATCAAAAGCCGTGAAAGACCTTGCCATCGGCGACGTTTTCATCCAAGGCGGCAGCCCCGGCCATGCGGTCATCGTGGTGGATATAGCGGTTAATGGAAGCACGGGAGAGAAGGTGTTTTTGCTGGCGCAAAGCTATATGCCAGCGCAGGAGATTCATGTGCTGGTGAACCCGATGATGGCAGGTTTAAGCCCTTGGTACAATGCTGATTTTGGGGAGGAATTGGTGACGCCGGAATGGACGTTTAGGCGGGAAATGTTGAAGTCATTTTAAATAATACAGCGTAAAAATAGTACACAGATTTAACGGATTAAACTGATTTACGCAGATTAAATCAGTTTAAATCAGTTTAATCTGTTCAATCTGCGTACCATCCACATCACTGGCTCCACCCCGTCGGCGTCCTATTCCAACGGTGCTTTTTCAGCTCAAACAAGGTATCGTATTTCAACCCAATCCCATCGCTGCAACCGATATTCGACTCCACGTTGCGCACCTTCCGCATACCCGGTATCGTCGTCGCCACATCGTGGTTACTGAGGATGAATCGGATGGCCATTTCCGCCATCGTCATGCGGGGCGGCACGTAGGGACGTAGCGCCTCGGCTCTGTCCACGGCGGGGTGCAGGTTTTCCGGCACAAAATAGGTCGCCCGCCAATCATCGGGCGGGAAGGTCATGTCCTTGGTCATGTTCCCGGTGAGCGTACCCTCGTCGAAAGGCACACGGGCAATGACGCCCACGTTCAGCTCCCGGCAAAGCGGGAAGAGCTTGTCTTCGGGGTTTTGGTCGAAGATATTGTAGATGACCTGCACTGTGCTGATGAGGCCCGTGCGAATGGTTTCGAGGCTGTTTTCTGGCTCCCAGCGGTTGATGCTGATGCCCCAGTGCGCCACTTTACCTGCTTGGGTCAGCTTCGCAATGGCCTCCTTCCACTCGTCACGCTCATGCCACGAATCGTTCCAGACGTGGAACTGCATCAGGTCAATCTGCTCGACACCAAGGTTTTCGAGGCTACGATTGACGTATTCCTCAATGTATTCCGAAGGGAAAACCTCGTCTAGCGCAAAGGCTGGTCGGCTCGGCCATACCCTGTTTTTCGGTGGGATTTTCGTGGCCACGTAAAGCCTTTTGTCCGAGTGTTTGCGCAGCAAATCCCCTGCGATGCGCTCGCTGACGCCATCGGCATAAGCCCAAGCAGTGTCGAAGAAATTGCAGCCAAGCTCCACCGAACGGTCGAGCGCACGCTGCACTTCGGCTTGGTCGGTGTCCTTCCAACTGGCCAGGCCCCACATGCCGTAGCCGATTTCCGAGATTTGGTAGCCTGTGCGGCCAAGGAGACGAAATTTCATTGGAAATTGTGAAATTGTAAAATTGGGGTATTGAGGAATTGGGGAGGCTGGAAGCCAAATTTCCAATTTCTCAATTTACTTGCGTGAATCTTTGATTTCCTAATTTCAAAGTAAAAGCGGTTGCAACATCGCCACAAGCTCCTCAGCGTTGAGGGCATTTGGGTGAAACTGCCTGATGCCGTCCTTTGATTTGATGAAAACGGCAGGGAGCTTACCCTGCCAGTTGGCGGAGATTTCACTACGCCACGTACCGTCGTTGTCCTTCACTTGCAGCACCTCCGCAGCGATGCCCGATTTGCGGAGCACGAGGTTCACGCCGTTGGCCATTTTCTCCTCGTCGAGGTTGACGGAGAGCAGGTGCAGCTTCGATTCGCCGTGCTTGTTTTGCAGTTCCTGCAATGCTTGCTGCATCTGGATGCACTTCAGGCATTCGATTTTCCAGAAATTGACGACGAGCAGCCCGGTGGTGTCGGCCTTGATTTTTACCAATAAATCGGCTGGCGAAACGAGCGTGGCGGACTTGCCGCTGGCGGCTGCCAATTCGGCGTTTTCAGCCTCAGTGGTGTTGCCGGATTGCTCCATGTTGTGCGGCAGGGCACCTTCGTGCTCGGCGGAGCTGGCGGCGTCATTGCCGCAGGCGGCAAAGGCCAAAACCGCTACCATCGAAAGTAATTTTGCGAAGCGTACTGTCATTTTTGATGAAAAATTTAGGCCGCAAAAATGCGAAAGTTTGCCAACCTGACCACCATTAAAATTCTGCCTATTTTCACGCCCTAAATCCTCTCGACTTGAACCTACAAGCCCTCATTTTCCATCGAAAAAACACTTGGATTCTACTTGGTCTGCTGACACTGCTCTTGGGTTGGCTTATGCCCCCGGCATTCGTGGAGCGGTGGTACAGCCGTGGCCTATTCGTCGGGGTGCGCTGGTTGTTCACGGTGTTGGACAGTTGGTGGCCATTCGCAGCGGTATATTTGCTCGTGGTCGGGCTGTTCGGTTGGTTAGTTTGGCGGCTTCGCTTCGCAAAAAAAGCGGAATTGACCTGGCCAAAACGGCTGTTGAATTTCGGTCACTCGCTGCTGGCTTTTGCGGGTGCCATCGTCTTTTTGTTCCAATGGCTTTGGGGCTTCAACTATGGCAGAATCTCGATTGAACAACACCTCGGCTTTGAACCAAAACCCCTGACTATCAGCGAGTTGCGGAACGAACTACTGGCTGCCACCACCGATGCCGCCAGTTTGCGCAAGCAGCTCAGAGAAGGCCCAGACACCATCATTGCGGAGCAAAAACTGCTTCCTGATGCAGAGACGGCGATGCGTAATTCGCTTATCCAGCAGCTTGGGGAAATGGGCTACCCCACCCCCGGCAAGGTTCGTGGCCGTTCGATTTTCCCGAAGGGTACACTGCTGCGTTTCAGCACGGCGGGCGTCTATCTGCCGTTCACGGGCGAGGGGCATGTGGACGCCGGGCTGCACCACCTCCAGCGGCCTTTTGTGCTGGCGCACGAGATGGGCCATGCCTATGGTTTTGGCGACGAGGGCACTTGCAATTTCCTCGCCTACCTCGCCTGCACCCGTTCCAGCGACCCTTATCTGAGGTACATTGGCCACCTCTACTATTGGCGATACGTGGCCAGCGAGTACCTGAGCATGGCCCCCGAAGACTATGCTGTTTTCAAGGAAACCCTGCCGCCCGGCCTCCGTGCCGATGTGCGAGCCATCCAGCGGGAAATGGACAAGTACCCCGATATTTTGCCGGAATTGCGGGACGCTGCCTACAATACCTACCTGCAATCGCAGGGCATTGCCGAGGGCATGAAAAACTATGACCGGGTAGTGATGATGGTGGCGGCTTGGCGGAAGAAAAAGGCAGGCAATCGTTAAATGGCATCGGGGTTGACGCCTTCTTCAGCAAGGTATTTTGCGATATTGAAATGAACACCTTCCAATAACTCGATGTCGTTGTACCAGTCCACGAACTCGTAGTTTTCGCCTTGCGCAATCAGCACTTTCTTGGGCTTGGTTAAAATCCAAAGCACACGATGAACACCGTATTTGAGCAGGTTCTTCGTCCTGAATTTCAAGAAATCCTTGGAGCTTTTCATGCCCGTGCCTTCCAGTTCCACGTCCAAATCAATTTCAATGACCATCGTGGGCGGGATGCCCTGAACGTATTTTCGGGTGATTTTATCGCCCGTCAATAATGCTTTTTCATAAATGGCAATGTCGAATTGCATATTGCTTCGGTGGGCAAGGTGATTGCCGGATTCGTTGGTGAATCGGCGGTATTTATCCTTAATTTTATCCACAAAAAGCAACTCCAAAATATAGGAAATTATCACGGCTTGAATTGAACTACTTCCTCCAATATCCTCCCGATTTTTCAGTTTGTTCAAAACGTCTTTATAGCCCTTGTAATAAAACTTGATGCCCTCGATTTCCTCTTTGAGGAGGTAATCAGGCACGGCATCTGCTTGAACGGGGTAGCCAACTGGTTGTATGATTGGATTGGCAAGGCTCATAATTCTTTGATTTTCAACAAAGTTAATGACTTTCGGCAGTTGATTGAGCTTTTGTAAATACTATTTCCCCCTCACTTCAACAGCCAATTTCAACGGCATTTTTTATAAATTAAAACAGCGATTGCTTCCTTAAAAACATGGAAGCTGCACTCCGGATTG
>JALOMF010000144.1 GCA_025455635.1 Saprospiraceae bacterium
AAAGAAACTGGTCAAAAAAAATTAATTGCCCACTAAAACGGCAGGCCATCTAAGCACGTGTCCATATGGCCTGCCGTTCAATTGTTCAAACCCATGACTTTTAGAATTTTTAAAATAGCCTTCCTTTTTTCTTTTGCCCTATCCATAAAAGCCCAGCCCCTCCAATTTGAATGGGTGGCAGAAACCCCGTGTTATTCTCCAGGGTACCTCAAATTCGATAGGATAGCTACCGACGAAAGCCAGAACGTTTACCTGATGGCACAGATTTATTCCCCCACAGGCGCCATCCTCTATGAAAGCGCCATGCTCACCCAGCAATATGACAGCACGGGAAGCCTGCAATGGGAATCGAAATTCGACGGCTGGTTCAGCGACAATTTTGACGATTTTGCAAAACATAATAATGACTTGATTGTTGCCGGACGGCGAGGTACATTACCAGGGGGACTGCCCAGAAGGGCGCAATTAGTTAGCTACAATATTGATAGTGGGGAGGAGAATTGGCATAGCTTTATTTTCGATACTCTTGAACAAAGTGGCAGTATCCAAGATTTGGATTTGGATAACGAGGGTCACCTCTATGTTTTCGGCAGCATGAGCAATTACCCTGAAATAAATGATTCAACAAGAATGTTCGTAGCGAAACTATCGGCAGAAACTGGAGAAAAAGATTGGGTCAAGAGTTTCCCTAACACATACAGGGCTTATCAAGGGAAGATTTTGCTCGATAAGATTCGAGTATATGGACTTAAGAGTATTGCCGTAGGTGATGCTGATAATTTCCTTATGGATATTGACCTAAATGGCAATCCAATGGCATATGCAAAGATGCCAGAGGATATCACCTATGGGCCTGACTTCAATAACTATTATTTCTTTTTTGACAGGGAAGGCTATTTGATAGACTTTGGGCACAAGGTCGGCAAGCACGAGGTGTCGGAGACGCCAGTATGGTCGTTCAATTTCTCCCGTGAGCTGCCCAATATGACAGGGCAGGCATACTCAGCTACAACCGACGATGAAGGCAATGTTTATGCTACAGGCTACCTGCGGGATACCGTCACGGGCGAAGAATTTACGCAAACTGTCAAAATAGCATCGGATGGCACACTGTTTTGGGGCACTATTGACAAGCACTCTGGGGAAACAGACGAAGAACGGGGCAATGTCATCGCTGTCTCTGGGCACCATGTTTTTGTTTGTTCAGAACTGACCTATTACGATGCGTCCGGTGCCCCGGAGAGAAGCGACTACTACATCCTGTTATACTCCACGATGGATGGCAGTATCGTTTACGATACGTTGATTGACGCAAACCACTTCGATATTACCTATGACGCACTTTATGACAAGGGGCATTTCTACTTGTTGGGAAGAAGCTATTTTCCTTCAAGCAATAGTGCCGACTACCGTTACAAAATGTTTAAGTTTGGAGTTGAAGAACCTTCCAGCAGTGAGGATGTAAATAAGGAGCGCCCCAACGTTAGATTTCACCCCAACCCACTCATTGCCGAAGGCACACTGACAACCGACGGCCCGTCATTTGAATCCGTGAGCGTTTTCAATGCAAACGGGCAACTGGTACGCCGTTACGACAACTTGAAAAACTACGTATTGGCTATTGAGCGGGGCGGGCTACCCGCAGGGCTTTACCTGTACGCTGCCATATTGGGTAATGGAAAGTTGGCAACAGGGAAAATCACAATTCAATGAAATGCTAGGTAGTAAATAGCCCCCTTAGAAAGCCCACATTACACTATATGGGCTTTTTTAAATTTAAAACCTGCTTAAAAGTCAGTTTTGCACTAAAAAATAGCGCACAAACTTGGATAACAAAAAAACCTGCTGGCTCCCCAAAGGTCACCAACAGGCTATTGAATAATAGTACGAAAAAACTACTTATTGATAATCAACTTCCGCACCGCCCAGCTATCGGCTTGGCGGAGTCGAAGCGAGTACATTCCCCCTGGCAAATCCCTTACATCAAGCCGGAGGCTTGTTTCACCTGTGCCAATTTGGGTTTTGAAAACAACACGTCCCATTGGGTCTAGGATTTGCAGTTCCCCCGCTTGTGATAGTGGCAGCGGCATAGTCAATTGCACCCAATCAGCAGCAGGGTTTGGCGAGATGTTCAGCCCCGTCGCCCAAGCAGGCTCGCCCGTACTGGTCAAATTGTCCACGATGATGCTTTCGTTGACAATGGTGCAACCGTTGGCATCGGTGACCAGCAATGCATAATTCCCAGCACTTAGATTGCTCAGGTCTTCGGTCGTGGCAAAGGGCTGTCCATTCCTCGTCCAAGCAAAGCTGTAGGGTGCTGTGCCACCGCTCACCGTCACTGCGATACTGCCCACTCCCGTGCCATCTTCGTCGTTCACCACGGCATTGATGATTAGCCCAAGCGCCGCTGGTTCGATGATGGTGCTGGTGAAACCTTGCGCACAGCCGTTTGCATCAGTAACGGTAGCCGAAACGCTCCCGGCACATAGCCCCGTGGCGGTGGTTCCTGTTTGGCCATTGCTCCACTGGATGGTGAATGGCGCAGCGCCGCCTGAAATATCGAGCACGGCGCTACCGTCACAATCATCGTTGCAGCTAACATTTTCAAGCGTGGAAGTGAAGCTTGCAGCGGCATTGACGGTCACCGTGAAACTGCAAGTAGCGGCATTGCCACCGCCATCGGTGTAGGTGAAGAGCTGCGTGGTGATGCCCACGGGGAAGGTCGAGCCAGTTGCCAAGCCAGCCGTTTGCAAGAGTGCAGCAGGGTTTACGGTACAGTTGTCGGTGACTTGTGGCAAGGTGAATTGCACCGCAGCGGCGCAGAACCCGACCGTGATGCTGGCTGGGCAAACAAGGGTCGGTTCCGTGTTGTCAGTGACCGTCACAGTGGCCGTGCCCGTTGACGAGTTGCCGCTGCCATCGGTAGCGGTCAGCACAACGGTTTGGATGCCAAGGTCGCTGCAATCCAAGTCCGTCAGCGAAATGCTCCAGTTGGCAATGCCGCAGTTGTCGGTGCTGCCCGCATCGAACATGGCCGGGCTGAGGGTAGCCGTGCCGTTTGCGTCCAGCGAAACGGTGATGTTTGCCAATGCAAGCACAGGTGCTTCGGTATCGGTGGCCGTCAAGGTCTCGGTCAGGGTGGCGGTACAGCCATTCGCATCGCTGAGTGCCAAAATGTAGGTGCCTGCGCCAAGGTTCGAGATGTTTGTGCTGCCGCTGGCATTCGTCCAGTCGAAGAAATAGGGCAAAGTACCTCCAGCTACGCCTACCGTGATTTGGCCCGTCAGGTCGCTTGCGCAAACGGGGTTCACAGCACTTTCCAGCGTGACGGTGAGTTCGGCGGGCGCTGCAATTTGCACCGCAGCCAATACCTCGCAGCCACTGGCATCGGTCAGGGTGGCCGTGTATTCGCCAGCGCAAAGGCCGCTCAACGAAAGGCTAGTAGCGCCGTTGCTCCAAAGAACCGTGTAAGGGGCTACGCCGAAATTTGCCGACAACGAGGCAGTGCCATCACATATCCCGTGGCAGCTTGCGTCGGTAGAAGTCAGTGCTGCTTCCAGTGCGTTGGACACCGTCACCGTGAAGCTGCATGTGCCCGAATTGCCGGAGGCGTCGGTGTAGCTGAACGACTGAATGGTTTCACCCAAAGGGAAATCTGCCCCCGAAGTGAAGCCTTCCGTTTGAAGGATTTGCCCAGCATCCACTGGGCAATTGTCGGCCACATCCGGCAGTGCGAAGGTCAAAGCCGGGTCGCAGCGGCTCAAGGCAACGTTTTCGGGGCAGGTCAAAACGGGTGCAATAGCATCCACCACGGTCACTATCGCCAATGCTTGGTTGCTATTGCCGTTGGCATCCGTGACGGTCAATGCGACCACTTGCTCACCAAGCTGCGAGCAGTCAAAACTGTTGGGCGCAACCGACCAGGAGGCGATGCCACAATTGTCGAAGCTGCCTGCGTCCAGCATTTCGGGGGTGATGCCCGCCGTGCCGTTTTCATCCAAGCTCACCGTCAAATCCTGCACGACGACCGTGGGGCCTACGGCATCCGTCCCAAGGATGGTTGTGGTCAAGGACAGACCACAACCGTTGGCATCGGTAAGGGTAAGCGAGTGTTCGCCGATGCTCAACCCATTGGCAGTGGCTTCCGTGCTGCCGTTCGACCAGTTGAACTGGTATGGCTGCACGCCGCCATTGACGGCTACCGTCACGCTGCCAGTGGCATCCGTCGGGCAGGGCGCATCTTCGTGGAATAGTTCAAAGACGCTGATTTCGGTTGGTTGGGTAATCTCCAATGTGAACAGCAGGGAGCAATTAGTGCTGTCGCTAACGGTGACCGAGTAAATGCCAGCCGCCAAGCTATCCGCCAGTGCCAATGTGTCGCCGTTCGACCATGAAAAATGCACAGGCGAGGTCGCATCGGAAAGCACCACGAGCGCCGAGCCGTCGGCAGCCCCGAAGCAAGTGGCCTGCTGGGGCGTTACGGAGCCGGTAAGCGTGCAGGGGAATTCGTTCACGTTAGCCGTTTCCACTGCCGTGCAGCCCTTGTCATCGGTGACGGTCACGGTGTAGGCGCCGGGGGTGAGGTTCGCCAGCCCTTGCGTTGTCGCACCGTTGCTCCACTCGAAATCGTAGGGCGCAGTGCCGCCGCTGGGGTTGGCGCTGGCCGTTCCATCGTTGACTCCAGCCAAGCTTTGGCCTGTCGCTGTTGTGTTGGCCGCCAATGGGGCAGGTTCGCTCACAGTCAAGCCAAAAGCAGCCGAACATCCATCGGCGTCCGTGACGACCACGGTGTAAGTGCCAGCCACAAGGCCAGCGGTGGTGGCCTCCAAGCTGCCGTTTGACCAGACGTAGCTGTAGCTGCCAGCGCCACCCAAGCCCGTCACCGAGGCGATGCCCGTGGCCGTGCCGTGGCAGCTAACGTTTTGTAAATCAAGGATTTGCACCGCAACAGGTTGGCGCTGCCCCACCACCACGTCGTCGGTGGCGGTGCAGCCATTTGCGGGATTGGTGACGGTGAGCGTGTAAGTGCCAGCGGCATTCACCAGCGGCGTCAGTGTTTCGTTGCCTTCGGCAATGAGGCCGTCAAGCGTCGTCCACAAGTAGCTGAAATTGCCTTGCGAAGAAGCAGCGCCGTTCAGGTTGCCTTCGGCAATTTGGCAGTTGAGCGAAAAGCCCGCACCTGCATCGGCCAAGGGAGCGAGGGTGTCAATCCCCACTTCCACGCTGTCCAAAGCGATGCAGCCATAAACCGTGTCCTGCCCAACGACTTCGTAAAGGCCGGGCAATGTCACCACTGGGTTTTGCTCCGTGGACGCAAAGCTGCCTGGCCCCGCCCAATAGAAAACCACATCGCTGGCCTGTGTTGCGGTTTGGATGGTGACACTCGTTGCGGAGCAAAGAATAGTGCCAGCCGTGAGCGCCAAATCGGGTGCAGTCAGGAAGGCGATGACGGTGGCCGTGTCTGTGGTCGAACAGCCGTTTAGCGTGTCGGTCACGGTGAAATAGTAGTCGCCGCCCGCTCCAACGGTCGGGTTCAGGTCGGTGGAACTGAAGCCGTTTTCAGAAGACCATGCGATGGTGGCATTCGTGGTATCGTAATCAGCCTGCAAAACCAGCGTAGGCTCAAAACAGGTGATGGTTCCGCCTGCCGTGCTGAGGCCGGATGGGGCCACAAAATCAGCGTCCACCACCACGTCGCCGTCGTCGTCGGTGCAGCCGTTCAGCGTGTTGGTGACGGTGAGGGTGTAGGTGCCGGGGGCATCCACGGTGGGGCTTAGGCTGTCGCTGCCTTCGGCGATTTGGCCGTCGGCTGTCGTCCAGGCGTAGGTAAAGTTGGGGCCTTGCGAAGAGGCCGAACCATCCAATTTGAGGCTTGGCGCTGCGCAATTCAGTGTGCCGCCAGTGCCAGCATCGGCTACGGGTGCCACAAAATCCTCTACAACTACGATGGTATCGGAGCTGCTGCAACCGTTCAGGGTGTCCAGTATTTCCAGCACGTAGGTGCCAGCAGAATCAGCCGTGACCACGAGCGTATCGAGGGCCGAGGTGAAATGGCCCCCATTGGCGGAACGCCAGCTAAAAACAAAATCGCCGCCCTGCGATGATGCCGAGCCATCGAGCACCACGGAGGGACGAGTGCAGGTGATATTGCCATCAGCAGTGAGGGCGGCGATGGGAAAATTTGGCTGTAGTGAAATGGCCAGGCTGGAAGTACATCCATTGGCATCGGTGGCGGTGGCGGCGTAGTCGCCCGCTGCCAAGTCAACCAGTGCGGGGTCGGTGCTGCCTGTGTTCCAAAGGAACTGGTAAGGAAGGGTGCCACCGCTGGCTTCCAAGCTCAAGGCTCCCAACTGGCCACCGCAACCGGGGTCCAAGACCGTTGCGAAACGCAATTCGAGCGGTTGTGGCTGCCCGATTTCCACGCTGTCGAGCGTGGCTTGGTCGCCGTCGGCATCGGTGACGGTCAGGCTGTAGTAGCCCGCTGCCAGCGAGTCTGCGTTTTGGAGGGTATCGCCATTGCTCCAAAGAAAAGTGAATGGTGCAGTGCCGTGCGTGATGGAAACGAAGGTTGCCCCGTCGTTTTCACCAAAGCAAGTGGCGTGAAGGACACTGTCGAGGTGGACAGCGACCGAGTCCAATGCGGCGCCGCTGGTCGTTCCAGCGGTCGCCAGCATTGTGACCCTCATGCAAATGAGAAGGAGAATAATGAGTCTTTTCATGTGTAATCAGTTTAGAAAATCGAATGGAAAACTATGTTCATGGGCGACCTATCGTTCGCCTCAATCAAATACAATCGGTGTTGGGTTTAATTTTGGGAAAAAATCATAACTCATTGAAAAACAGCATGTTAATAGTAATGCAAAACCATGCGATTGCAAATCGGCAACCGAATGAAGATGTCTTTTTCAATTGATGTTTGTTCAGGAAGTGCTGCGTAAGCCACTTGGTGTTCGTGCCTCCCCGGAGGGATTCTTTGGCGCAAAAAAAAGGATGTAACAAGAAGCTCGGCGCATATCAGGTTTTGGTGCTTGTGAATGAGCGGATTTCGAAACATTAAACTGCGATTCAAGTACAAAATTTGCTACGTGGTAGCATGTTCAATTAACCACTGAACCCGCTTTTTGCAAGGCGCCCGTACAACTTCGCCCTTCTTTCATTTAGTCGTTAGCATCAAGTGCTAGGTTTAAAAACATAAAGGTTTCTTTCCAAGTTTCTTGTCTAGCTTTATAATTTGCTTCGGGTGTCCCCCCCCCTGCGGCTAAATTATCCATCGCTTTTTTATCATTTGGATTGGGTAATACCCCAAAAATTCCATGACCTGCGTCTGGGTAGTGTAAGTGTTTGACTTCAAAAGCAAAATTCATAGATTTTAATCTCATTTCAATTTCATTTGCCATGAAGGAAGACGGCCAAACATCATCCTTTCCACCCGAAGTGAGCAGAATGGGGCCGGATATGTTTTCTACCTTGATAGTGGCTGAAGGAACTTTGTCGGCATGTTTTTCCAAACCAGCTTCATAGAATTCAGCGATTCTTTTCGTAAACCAGCCAGACTTGGGTTTTGCGTACGGAACAAAGGGCAAGGGCGCCCCTTGATAAGTCCAAGAGCTGTTGTTCAATCCTTTCCATTTTCCTAACCCGTACCAAACTAAATGGCTCGGCAAGTGAGCTACCACTGCTTTTACAGCTTTATTTTTGGAAGCTACCAGCAAGGCTAACTCGGCACCTTTTGAGATGCCAAGCAAGGCAATCTTGGTACTATCCGCATATGGGCTTTTTTTTATGAAATCAATGGCATCAAAAACTTTTTCAATTCGGATTTCATCGAGAGGCTGTTTTAATGTTTCCTTTGAATATTTAAAGTATCCAAATCGCATTACTATAAAACCTTCTTTTGCCATCAAATTGGCTTCTTCCTCAACAAACGAAAGACCTCCCTCAGCTCCGCCAAGTGTAATAAGAACGGGCAATTGCTTTTGGTTGGATATTGGGTAGTGAATAATTGCCCCCCAATCTTTTTGGATAATCTTTTCAGTCCTTATTGAGTCAGCCGCTTTTGCCAATTGGTTGCTGAAAAGCACAAGTGTCAACAAAAGGATTCTGCAAAACATAGAATGACTTTTTTCGGATTATTCTAATTCTCGAATTTACCTTCAAAGTGAGTCAAGACAATCGTGTTTCCCGTCAAATAGAACTTGTGGACGCTGTTTGAGCGGGCAGGCAGGCCCTATTAGCAGTGCATTTGGCAAACTTGAATCGAAGTACATGGTGTTTTTATCGGTTTTTGAAAAAAAGAGAATCGAAGGCATCTGAATTGGGAAAAAACCAGTCAATTTCCAAATCCTTCCACCTTCTGATTCCCTTTCGTCGGTGATTGGGCACTAATCTCAATGCAGAATAATTGCTAACTCATTTTCACACTTTTTCGCTAGTCTGAAAAGTGCTTGATTGTCTGACGGTACAAAGATGCAGGGGATGCTCCCCGAATGCGACTAAAAACCGATTAAAAAAAAATTAAAGTGAACTTTAGCTATGCTTTTGAAGGGAGTGGCAATGAAACTACAAAACGACTCCCCTCTCCTACCGTAGAATATACGGAAATGCTGCCCCCGTGCAGCGCCACTATTTTCTTGCAGAGCGAAAGCCCGATGCCGTGGCCCTTTGCCAACAGTTTTGCATTTTCGGCCCGGTAAAACGGGTCGAATATCCGCTCTAAATCTTCGGGGAGAATGCCCGGCCCCCTGTCACTGAATGCAACCTCAATGCTTCCAACACCTGCCACGAAGGAAATAGTGGCAGTTTTATCGTTGGAGAACTTGCAAGCATTGTCCATCAAATT